>CAZLIB010000015.1:0-13233 GCA_964559465.1 uncultured Lachnospiraceae bacterium | reverse complement strand
ATGCAGAAAGGCGGCGCACGAGATAGTTTCGGGACAGTCAAAGTCGGTTACTATCAAGTCGGAAAACCTTTCGGGCTATCTCGGCGAGAGAAAATTTCTGCCAGAGAAGATCGACGAGGTCAATGAGATCGGTACTGTGAACGGACTTGCCTACACCGAGCTTGGCGGAGATATGCTCAAAATTGAGGTGTCTGCGCTTGAGGGCACGGGTAAGATCGAGCTTACGGGCTCACTTGGCGATGTTATGAAGGAGAGCGCGTTTATTGCGATAAGCTACGTTCGCTCTATCGCTAAGGAATACGGTATTCCCACTGATTTTTATAAGACGAAGGACATACATATCCACGCGCCCGAGGGTGCAGTGCCAAAGGACGGTCCCAGCGCAGGCGTTACGATGGTAACGGCGCTTGTCAGCGAGCTTGCCGGTATTCCCGTTCGCCGCGACGTTGCAATGACGGGTGAGGTAACCCTTCGCGGCAAGGTGCTTGCCATTGGCGGTCTTAAGGAAAAGACGATGGCGGCATATAATGCAGGAGTTAAGACAGTGCTTATTCCTCACGACAACCTTAAGGATCTCAACGAAATAGATCCCCTTGCTCGTGAAAATTTGCAGTTTGTTCCCTGCAAGACGCTTGATGACGTTCTTAAAGCCGCGCTCGTGTCCAACGACGCGTTCTCGGTATTTGAGGAGACCTTGCCACACATTACGAACAACACAAGCATTTCTGCAAACGTTTATAGAAAATAGAAAGTAAGTAGGATACAAAATGGCAGTTAACATTCAAAATACTTCCCTTCGCATCAGCGCGGGCTTTGCAAAGCAGTTTCCCACCGACCCGATGAAGCAGGTTGCCTTTTCAGGTCGCTCAAACGTGGGCAAAAGCTCGCTTATAAATACTATTCTCGGCAGAAAGAGCCTTGCGCGCGTTTCCTCAATGCCCGGCAAGACCATAACCATCAATTTTTATGGCGTTGACAAGAAGCTCTTTCTCGTTGACCTCCCCGGCTACGGCTATGCAAAGCGTCAATTCGATAATAAGCAGGTGTGGTCAAGCCTTACTGACGGCTATTTCACGCAGAACAAGAATATCGACCTTCTCTCGCTCGTCGTTCAGCTTGTTGACTGCAAGGTCGGAATCACAAACGATGACGCGATGATGATTGATTTCCTCAATCAGATGGAAATTCCATATATCATCGTGGCAACCAAGGTTGACAAGCTCAACAAGACGGACAGAGCGCGTCAGCTTGAAAAGATCTCAAATGATGAATTGCTTAACGACAACACGGTCGTCATTCCCTTTTCCTCTCACACGGGTGAGGGTAAGACAGAGCTTTTGAAGGAAATTTTTAAATACACTAATCTCTAAAAAGGAGGTTTTTATGTTGAATTTTTTAAATGAGCTTCCAATTATGATCCTTGCGCTGCCTGCGATACTTCTTTCGCTCTCAGTGCACGAGGCTTCGCACGGCTATGCTGCATACAAGCTTGGCGACCCCACGGCGAAAAACCTCGGAAGGCTTACACTCAATCCCCTGAAGCATATAAATCTGTTCGGATTTATTTCAATGCTTTTCTTTAACGTCGGTTGGGCAAATCCCGTGCCGATAAATACCCGATTTTTCAAAAAGCCCCGACGCGATATGGCGATAACTGCCGCGGCAGGTCCGCTTTCTAATCTTTGCCTTGGCATTATTCTCACCGTTTTGTTGAGAATAGTTCTCATTCCCCTTGAAAGCATTTCAAACGGCTACTATGAATTGATACAGGGCACTTACTACTACGATCCCGCAATTCAGGAAAACGTGCTTTTCACGGTGCTTTCTGTTCTTGCCATTATGCTTTATCTCGGCATTGGTCTTAACTTTAATCTTATGTTTTTCAATCTCATTCCCCTGCCACCCCTCGACGGCTCAAGAATTGCATACATCTTTCTTCCCACCGACCTCTATTTCAAGGTGATGAGATACGAGCGATATATAATGATCGGATTCATTGTACTTCTCGCATCAGGTATTATTGATCTGCCACTCGGCTTTTTGACCGGCGGGATCACCGACCTTCTTTACACCATAACGGGCATGCCCGAGGACTTGCTTGGATTTGTTTTTGCCAATATTTACAGTAGATTGCCCACCTTTAGTTTATAAACAGGAGTTTTCTTAATGGAAAGCATTACTTACCGCTTGGATCAATTTGAAGGCCCTCTTGACCTGCTTTTGACCCTCATTCACAAAAACAAAGTTAATATTGAGGATATTCCCATCGCGCTCATATGCGACCAGTATATGCAGTTCATTACCGAGGCCCAGGAGATGGATATGGAAATTGCATCCGAGTTCATCGTTATGGCGAGCGACCTTATGCTCATCAAGAGCAAGCTTCTTCTTCCCCGCGAAAAGGAAGATGAGGAAGATCCCAGAAAACAGCTCACCGACGCGCTCCTTCGCTATCAGCAGGCAAAAGAAGCGACCTTAAAAATGCAGCCGCTTTACGCGCTATTTTCGGGCAGACAGATCAAGGACACAGACGAGATAAGCGTTGATCGCACCTTCGTTGCCGACCAGGACATTGAGGTACTTTATCGCGCGATGCGCCGCATAGTAGATTTCAACGATGCGCTTGAGAAGGCGCAAAAGACCGCCTTTACGCCAATGATCGCCAAGCCCATCGTTCCCGTTGAGCATAAGATCCTGCAAATAATGACGCGCCTTAACAACAGTCGCTATCAGACGCTTGAGGACTTTGTCAGCGACAGCGTTTCTCTTCCCGATATGATAGCAATATTTATCGGCGTATTGGAGCTTGTCAAGACGAAGCGCATCCTGCTTGTAGAGGACGGCGAGGAAATTAACGATAACTACGGTCTTTCAACCGTTTTCACTCTCAACGAGAACTACGTTCCCGAGGAGAATACGGACGAAGAAAACAACGAGGACAAGGAGTATAACTGATGGAAGATATTTTGGTAACTGAAATTGACGAAAACGAAGCGGAAGCTGTGAAAATCAAAAATCCTGCGGCGACGATCGAGGCAATAATGTTCGCGGCAGGCTATCCAATGAAATACGATAAGCTTGCAGAGGTACTTAATATAACTCCGAGCGAGGTAAAAAGATACGTTAGTGAGCTTGCGGAAAAATACAACAACGACGACTTTGGCATTATGGTGCTTATGTTCCCGGAAACGTGTCAATTCTGTACTAAGGAGCAGCATCTCCCCCTTATCAAAGAGGCACTTGGCATTAAGCGTGGCGGCAATATCTCAAACTCCGCTATGGAGGTCCTTGCAATAGTTGCCTACAATCAGCCTGTCACAAGAAGCTTTGTTGATCTTGTGCGCGGTGTTGACTCAAACTACGCTATGAACAGCCTTATAGACAAGGCTCTTATCGAATGCTCGGGCAGACTTGATGCACCCGGCAGACCGATGCTCTACTCCACAACGGACAAGTTCCTTCGCGTTTTCGGGCTTTCATCAACAAATGAACTGCCCGAGATCGAGCTTCTTCGCGCCAGTGACGAGCAGATGGAGATAATGGCGCCCGGTGAGGAGATAGTTGAGGAAGAATAATTTTATTTTTGGTTTTTGAAGGGAGGCGAGGACTATAATTGCTCTATATATCATTCTTGGCATTATTCTGCTCGTCTGTCTGATACTTGCCACAAGGGCGAATATCAATATCGTTTATAAAAACGAGCTTCACATCTACCTTCGCGTGCTTTTTGTGAAGATAAGACTCTATCCCGATTCAAAGTTGAAATTCGGCTCGAAGCACTACAGTAAGGTGCTTAAGAGCAGGAAAAAGCAGGACAAGGACAAGGAAAAGCAGAAAAAATCACAGTCTGAGGGCGGCAGCGCTACGAAGATCGTCAGCATTTTAAAGCTCATTTCAAGCTTTATTTCATTTCTTGTCAAGGAATTCGCCCCCCGTCTGCACGTTAAGCTGGCAAAGCTCCATATAAGCGTCGGCTCGCCCGACGCGGCAGAGACCGCTATTCTCTACGGCGCGATCTCGGGCGCAGTTGCTTGCATCGTCGACCTTATTGACGAGATGACAAACCTTCACCCCTTGAAAAGTAAATCAATTATTGTAGAACCAAATTTCCTCTCCGAAAGGTGTGAGGCTAAAATAAATATTACGTTGGGTTTGAGCGTTTTTTCGGCGCTTAAAATACTATTTAAGCTCGCGTGGTCAAGCGCGGCAAAGAAATATCTGAAAGAAAACAAACTGAAAGGAATATAGATATGGCTAACGAAAACAGATTTGACACGATGTTTAAATCGTCCTTTGAAAACATTAAAAGTATGCTTGATTCCAACACCGTTGTTGGTAACCCCATCGAGCTTTCAAACGGAACTACCATTATTCCCATTTCAAAGCTCTCTGTCGGCTTTGCAACGGGCGGTGTTGACACGGGCGCACAGCCCCAGAAGGCAAACAAGTTCGGTGGCGGCGGCGGAAGCGGAATCAGTGTTACTCCCGTTGGCTTCCTCTCTGTAGCAAAGGACGGCAAGACGGAGTTTATCAGCGTTGAGGGAAAGGGCTATCCCGACCCCGTTGAGCAGGCGTGCGACCTTCTTGACCGTACTCCCGAGATAATTCAGAAGGTGAAGAACATTATAAACAACGAGGAAGTGAACACTGCTGAGGTTAAAATCGAAGAAATCATTAAAGAATAATAATAAAAAACCGCCTCGGTGAGTATAATTTTCCGAGGTGGGTTTTTATGAAAAGAATTATTAAATTATTTGCTTTTTTGCTTGCATTTTCACTTTTTTCGGTGCAGCTCTTCTCTTTTTCCGCGTTTGCGGAAGGTAGTAGTGCGAGTGTTGGCTCGCTCTCTGCCGAGAGCGCGTGCCTGATAGATGCAGAAAGTGGGCGCGTTCTTTTTGGAAAAAGCGAGCGCGTGAGAATGCCGATGGCATCAACAACAAAGATAATGACTGCGCTTATCGCGCTTGAATCAGGTATTCCGCTTGATACTGCGGTGACCGTACCGCAGGCGGCGGTGGGCGTTGAGGGCTCGTCAATGTATCTTGTGGAGAGCGAGAGAATAACTTTTGAATCGCTTCTTTACGGTCTGCTTCTCTGCTCCGCAAACGACGCGGCGGTCGCCATATCTATAGCAGTGGGCGGCTCGGTAGAGCACTTTGTTGACTTAATGAACGAAAAAGCTTCATCCCTTGGACTTTCTGATACGCATTTTACAAATCCGCACGGGCTTTATGATGAGGAGCATTACACAAGCGCCTATGACCTTGCGCTCCTGCTCTCACACGCGATGAAAAACGAGAAATTCGCCGCTATCAGCGGTTGCGAGAAAAAGGTCTTTCCAAAGGGCGAGGACGGCGTGCGCGTGATGATAAATCACAACCGTTTGCTCTCACAGTACGACGGAGTTATCGGCGGAAAAACGGGCTTTACCAAAAAAAGTGGCAGATGTCTTGCTACCTGCGCCGAGCGCGACGGACTGCGTCTTGTTGCCGTGACGCTCAATGCGCCAAACGATTGGAGCGATCACGCTTCCCTTTACGATTTTGGCTTTTCGAGCTATGAAATGGTAAATTTTAGTGCAATTTCGCTTCAAATTCCCGTTATTTCGGGCAAAAAGGGCGAAATTTTGGCGAAAACGGACGGTTTTTCGCTCCTTCTTCCCCGTGAGCGAGGTGAACTTGAGGTGAGGATAGAAGCTCCGCGCTTCGTCTTTGCAGACGTTGACAAGGGTGATGAGCTTGGGCGCGCGGTTTATATCTGCAACGGCAGAATTATCGCCACCACTCCGCTTTACGCCTATGAGGACGTTGAAAAAACACATTATAAATTCAACCTTTTTGAGTGGTTGAAGGACTTGTTTAAAGGATTATTTGATTGAAATGGAAAAGATACGACTTCAAAAGTATTTTACAGATTGCGGCGTTCTCTCTCGCCGTGCCGCCGAGGAAGAAATTAAGGCAGGCAAGGTCAGAGTCAACGGAATTGTTGCGTCGCTTGGCGATAAGGTCGACCCCGAAATTGACATAGTTGAATACAGGGGCAAGCGCGTTGAGAAAGGTGCTGAGGACGGCTTCGTTTACATTCTTCTCAACAAGCCCTGCGGCGTGGTGACGAGCGCCAAGGACGAAAAAGGCAGAGTATGCGTGACCGACCTTGTCAAGTGCGGCACGCGCGTGTATCCCGTTGGACGACTTGACCTTAATTCGCAGGGGCTTATTCTTATGACAAACGACGGTGAGCTGACAAATAAGCTGACTCATCCGCGCCACGAGATACCTAAAATTTATGAGGTAGAAGTGGTGGGCAAGGTCACGACCGAGCAGCTGCACACGCTCAATCAGTCAATGACTATCGACGGCTACATTCTGCTTCCTGTCAAGACGGAATTTCTTGCAAAGAATGAAAAGTTCACAACACTCCGTATGACGCTTTTTGAGGGCAGAAACCGCCAGATACGCAAGATGTGCGAGCAGGTCGGACTTAAGGTTGCAAAGCTGACGCGCGTGGCGATCGGCTCAATAGAGCTTGGCGATCTCCCCGCAGGCAAATGGCGACACCTGACCAAAGACGAGGTAAAGATGCTTAAATAATAAAGAAAACGATGGATTGTAGTCCATCGTTTTTTGTTGTGTAGATGTGGTGTGTTTGTTGCGATAAATCGGGGGCTAGCGAATAGTTAGTTTGCTTTTTTCACGGACAGGCGTCCTCTGTCCGTATTTGATCACGAACTATCTGCCAAGCAACCAAAATTAATCCCTTATTTTCGCATGATTGCGACTCTATTGTTTTGGGCGTAATCCTTAATTATTTCGCAAGTGAAACCGTGCTCTGCTGCGATAGCGCAAAGGTCGTTCGCTTGGTCGTATCCTATCTCGAATAGGAAAAATCCGTCTTTTTTTAAGAATTTTGAATAATCCGCTACGATCTTGCGGTAAAATATAAGACCGTCATCTCCTCCGTAAAGTGCCGCATACGGCTCTTTTTTGACCTCGGGCGAGAGTGTTTCAATCACCTCGGGGCGAATATACGGTGGGTTAGAAAGTATTGCATCAAATTCGTGTCCGTCAAGCGCATTCCCGTCAGTAAGCACGTCAAAAAGCATTGGCTTTACTCTCTCTAAAACTCCGTTAACCTCTGCATTTTTGATGGCAAGAGCAAGCGTTTTTTCAAATTTGTCCACCATTACGGCGCTTGTGTCACGTCTTTCACAGAGTGTGGAGATAGCAATACAACCGCTGCCCGTGCAAAGGTCCGCAAAATGCGCATACGTAGGCAAAAGCTCGATCGCCTTCTCAACAAGTATCTCAGTGTCCGCGCGCGGGATCAGGCAATTCTCGTCCACAAAATAGGTCTGCCTGAAGAAATCCCACTTGCCGACGATGTACTGAAGCGGCTCTCTCGCTTCCCTTCTTTCAAGAGCTTCTATCAGCGCGTCGCAATCTATTTCCTCATCGCGATGAGCCAAAATATATGCAATTTTCTTATCACAAAAGCTCTCTGCAAGCACCCTTGCCTCGTACTCAAATTCGTCGGGAGAAATAAGCTCAAGTCGCTTTGTAAGATCGTTATAATTCATACTTTTCCTCAATAAAAATTGATAATATTTTTTATTTTACATATTGCTTTTTTTGAAAATTGTGGTATACTGTAATCAGAAAAATAAACACGGAGGTTCACCTTATGGAAAGAAAAACAAACTACGGCAAAATTATTGCTATTACGATCGCTGTTATTGCTGCTTGCACAGCAATGGCTTACATCGTTTACAAATTGTTTGTAAAGGCCCTCGCTAAAGTATATGAGCACGACGAGGCAGACGAGCTCTTCCTTGAAGAAGACGACATTTGCGATTGCGAGTGCATCCAGTGCGAAGGCGCTGCAGACGTTGAATAATTAATTGCCAAATTAAAGACCCTTAGCTTTAAGGGTCTTTTTTTGTTGGGTTGATAATAAGAACGGAAAATTGAAATTTATGGGAGAGATAGATAGTTGGTTAGAAAAAGACCGCTCGAGCCGCTTGGGCTGTTACTTTTTTAAGGAAAAAGTAACCAAAAACCTTTTTATCACGCTTCGCGGCAATAGCAGTGAAGTGTGTGCGATAAAAGGTTTGAGGTAATTTTGCGTAAATTTTCGATAATTCACAAGCGAATTATCGGTTTTAAAAGCACGAAACCGACCTTACGTGCAAGCACGACAGTCGGTATCGCACTTTCAAAACGACGAAAATCAATCCTTTGGATTAATTTTCTAAAATTTACTCACTTTTAGTGCAGACGTAGGATCAATGCTAACAATTTGTCTATTTACATAGTAGAAATTACGGGCTTTTGGAATGCAAAGCACTCTGAAAGCGGTGTGTTAGCCATCGCAGAGGGATAACACGTAATTTGCGCGAAATCTGTGGAATTAGCACAACCTTTACGGCTACAGGTGCGAAGCTGATTAAAAGTTTTTTGGTTACTTTTTTTCTCAACTAACTCCCCGATAAATCAAAATTTGAAATGATTCCACCGAAAAATCAAGGACGAGGTGTTTTATTTACCCATCAATCTTTGAGCGCGGATGTCAGTTCCCGCAAAGAAAAGGAGCTGGTATTCGCCGAACAGACGGCTTGTAAGTCGGTCGGTGTACTTTTTCTGTATCTCGTCCTTTGAGAGATTTGTGCTGATCATCGTCGGCTTTCTGCGGCTCAATCTATCGTTGACAAGGTTATAAAGCGTGGACACCGAAAACTGATTGACCATCTCTGTTCCAAGGTCGTCGATAATGAGCAGATCGCTCTCAAAATATCTTTCGATTATCTCGTTCGGCTCATTTGAATAGGTCTTGAAGCGCTGTGTTTCAAACTGCGAGAACAGGTCGATAGCGCCCGTGTAGAACACGTCCTTGCCTTTCTCTATCACGCGTCTTGCGACCGCGCTTGAAAGGTGCGTTTTGCCAAGCCCCGTGCCGCCCATCATCAAGATGCTCTGCGAGCTTCTCTCGTCAAAGCTATCTGCATAAGATTTAAGATATTCAACGTTTCTTCTCATGATCTCGTGAAATTTCACGTTTGATGAGTAGTAGTCAAGCGAGAAGCTTTCAAAGCTCTGCTTGCCGATAAGCGCGCCAAAGCCGCTGTTTTCAATGCCTGCAAGCACGAGCGCCTCCCTCATACAGGAGCACATTTTATTATCAATAAAGCCCGTATCAGAGCATTTTTCGCACTCGTATTTCACGTCGGAATAGTCCGCAGGGTAGCCTCTCTCCTCAAGGAGTGCGGCACGCTTACTTTGAAGTGCCTCGTTCTTCTCTCTTATCTCTGCCACCCTTGACTTATAGTCGCCGCCCGAAAGAGATGCGGAGAATATCTCAAGTCCCACAAGAGAGAGCTCTCTGTCAATTCGAGCAACCTCGGGAATTGATGCGTGAAGCTCACGCTCGCGCTCAATCGCACGCTCACGTGCGATAAGATATTTCTGCGAATATTCGTCGTATATCTTTTTATAAACTGAATTATTGTAACCCATAAAAACTCCTATTGTTTATCAGCATAGCTTCGCTTTAATGCCGCGTCGAAGAAATCGTCAACGTCAAAGCTTGATTTGCCGTCCTCTGCCCTCTCCTGCTCTCGTGAGGCAAGGAGCGCTTCAACGTCAGAGAGAGTTCTTGCGCCCTCGGCGTACCATTTTTCAAGAATTGCATTGGCATAATGAATCGAAGGCTTGCTTGTTGCGTTAACGGTTATCTCATAAGCGCGCTCGATAACGTCAATCTCATATTTGAAATTGCTTATCCAATTATCAACCTGCTTTTTCTCCTTTGTGGTGAGCTTGCGTGCACCAATACCGAACACTGCCTTTATCTTATTTTCAAGAAGTGCACTCTCCTCCTTAGTATGAAGTGCCTCGGCAAGCACTGCCGCCTCGGTAAAGCCCTCGTCAAGACAGGTAACTGCCATCTTCTCTATGTAGCGCATTGATTTTATCTCTTTTCTCGCGCAGTGGTGCATAAGCACGAGAATATAATCGTTGTCAAGTCCAAGATAGTCCACAAGCGCCATAAGCACCTTGATATCCGCCGCGGTGAATATCTTGCCGAGAACGTTTTGACACTCGTCGATAAGTCCCACGGCGCTCTTGTGCTTTTCAAGCAGTGCGTTAAGCTCCGTGCTCGTATACATGGGAAGCTCCGTTACCCTTGCGCGCTTTGGAGTGCTATCCTCCTCCGCTGCTGCAGACACGGTGGCTTTCTTCTGCGTTTTCTTTTCTTCACCTGCACCCGTTACCGTGATGACTCCCGTGCCTCGCCAGAAGCCGAGAGATGCTTCTACGTCACTCTCAGCGCACTCAAGCGCGCTCGCGATGCTCTGCACTCCCTTTGCATCTCTGTATTTGTCCGCAGAGGCGAGAAGAAGCAACACCTTAAGGTCGAACTTCTTTGCTTTATCTATATAGTCAAGTGCCGCGGCGGGCAAGACCGCCACGGAGGAGTCAAAATTGAATCTTATCTCCTTTTTTTCATTCTTTTTCATACAAAATCCTATTTATTTTCATTATTTCTGCTTGAAAGACGGTAGTTGAGCGTCATAAGCGAGTCGCCAAGATGCACGTTTTCAACGATTATATCACCGTTAATTCCGTCAAGGTCGCAGCTTGTGAAGTTCCAAATGCCGATAATATCGGCCTCTGCAATTCTTTGTGCCATTTCAAGTGCGTATTCCTTTGGAAGCGTGAGGACCGCCATATCAACCGTATGAGTTGCGGCATATCTTTCAAATTCATCAACGTGAAGGACGGGTATCTCATTAACGCTTGTTCCAACAAGCTCGGGATCACTGTCAAAGATAGCAACCACGTCAACGCCTCTCTTTTCAAACATCTCGTTTTTCGCAAGTGCGCGGCCGAGGTTACCGCCACCGATGATGACTGCCTGAAAGCCCGCGCCAACTCCGAGAAGCTCACAGATGCGCGCGTAAAGATAGTTCACGTTATAGCCGTAGCCCTGCTGACCGAAGCCGCCAAAGCAGTTAAGATCCTGACGGATCTGGCTTGCTGTAATATTCATTCTGCGAGAAAGCTCTGCAGAGCTTATCCTCGTTTTGCCCTCACGAATAAGTATGCGAAGATATCTGAAATATCTGGGCAGACGTTTTATGACTGCAGCGGAAACGTTCCCCTTTACAGAGGCGGGGTTTTCTTCAAAATTCAACAATTCTTTGTCCTTCATATAAGTCCTCTTTCTATTTTTATCATCGTTAATTTTTAAGTTTTCCACAGAAAAACGTGAGAAAAACCCTTATTTTATGAGGTTTTCCACACTTTCCACAGAGTTTTCCACAGACGTCTGTGGAAAAGAAAGTCGAAATCAGTCGAGTGGCGAATAAGCCGATGCATTGAGATACGTATCGGCAAAATTGCCGCGATTGTACTCAAAATAACCCGCAAGAGCTATCATAGCACCGTTGTCGCCGCAAAGTGAACGGTCCGGCATTGCAAAGCGTATTCCGCGTCTTTCGCAAAGGCACGCAAGGGACGCGCGAAGATGCGAGTTCGCCGCAACTCCGCCCGATATTGCAAAGCTAGTCGCTCCGCTTTTCCCGAGCGCATCTTCAACCTTCTGCATTATCGCCTTGACCACACAATCGGTATATGATGCCGCCACGTCGGCGTAGCTTATCTGTATTCCCTTTTGTGTATTCGAGTTGATATAGTTAAGGGCGCTTGTCTTAATACCGCTGAAGGAGAAATCAAGATTATCTCCGTGAAGCGTGGGTGACGGGAATTTTATCGCCTTGGGATCGCCCTCGTAAGCGAGCTTATCAAGTGCCGCACCGCCAGGGTATGGCATACCCATAACTCTCGCGATCTTATCAAATGCCTCTCCTGCCGCGTCGTCGCGCGTTGTGCCAAGCTCCTCAAAGTCGGTATAGTCGCGCACGTGGTAGATAGAGGTATGTCCACCCGAAACTACGAGCGCAAGAAACGGCGGCTTTAAGTCGGGAGAAGCAAAATATGCCGCCGCAACGTGACCCTTGATGTGGTCGACGGGTATCAGCGGAATATTGTTTGCAAACGCGAGAGATTTTGCAAAGTTCACGCCCACAAGAAGCGCGCCGATAAGCCCCGGGGAGCTTGTCACGGCTATCGCGCCAAGGTCGGCAAGTGTAATTCCCGCACCGTCGAGCGCCTCGTGCGTGATACGCGACACCGCCTCTATATGCGCTCTGCTTGCTATCTCGGGTACAACGCCGCCGTAAAGACGGTGAATATCTATCTGCGACGCCACTATATTCGTTCTGATATGGGGCACGCCGTCAATTATCTCCACAACGGAAGCTGACGTTTCGTCGCAGGAGCTTTCCATTCCTAAAATATACATATATACTTCCTAATCTAAATTTTTTATCATCACAAGAGCATTTTCTCGCGGTTTTTTGTAAAAGTCGCGGCGCTTGCCCGCTACCGAAAATCCGAGCGAGGTGTAAAGCGATATTGCCGGCACGTTGCTCTCTCTGACCTCGAGTGAAATTGTGGTTATATCGCGCCCTTTGCACTCGTCAAGCACAAAGCTAAGCACCTCACGCGCAAGACCGCGTCTTTTATGGCGTGCGGCGGTAGCGACGTTGATTATCTGCGCCTCGTCAAGCACGGTAACGACCGTGCAATAGGAGCAAAGCTCGCCATTCTCAAGGCACACGGCGCAAAATGAGCCGCCGCCGATAAAGAGTGACGCAAGCGCGCTCTCACTCGCGGGCTCTGAAAAGGTCTCCGCCTCAAGTGCCGCCACAAGCGGAATATGCTCTACCGCGGCAATAATTATCTCTCTCATATCAATAGCCGAACTCACCCGTGAGTGAGTCGTCATCGTTTATCCAATCGTTGACATCGATAACGCGGTAGTTCTCCTTATCGTCGCGAACTACCACGCGCGCTATACCTGCGTTTATGACCTGCTTTTTGCACATCATACAGGACGTTGTGTGCGGAACAAGCCCCTCGTTTGTGGGGTCAACGCAAGCCATATAGAGCGTTGCGCCAAGCATCTGATCACGGGGCGCGGCAATTATCGCATTCGCCTCGGCGTGAACGGAGCGACAAAGCTCGTATCTTTCGCCGCGAGGAATACAAAGCTTCTCACGCATACAGAACTGAAGCTCGTTGCAATTCTTTCTGCCGCGTGGCGCGCCGTTGTAGCCCGTGGAGATGATAACATCGTTCTTAACGATGATAGCACCGTATTTTTTGCGCATAC
>CAZLIB010000014.1:0-14035 GCA_964559465.1 uncultured Lachnospiraceae bacterium | reverse complement strand
TAAAGAAAAAAATTATTCCTATAAAGGACGAAGGTCAGAGGGTGCTTGCAATAACGAAAATTCACCTTATCGCGATTGGTATAACTTTAAGTGCTATCCCTGCGATTATGAATCCTGGTGGGGAATAGATATATTGCCCAAGCTCAATCAGAATAACGAAAATTGCCGCAATTACTTTGTTGGTAAGGGCGGAGTTATTGAAAAATATACCAAAATGGGTATTGGCGGTTGGCGACTTGATGTTGCAGACGAGCTTCCCGACGAATTTCTGTATCTTCTTCGAGAGTGCGTGCATAAAAGCTCTGGCGGTCAGGGTATAGTTATCGGTGAGGTGTGGGAGAATGCCGCTGTTAAAACCGCCTACGGAAAGAGAAGAAACTATTTCCACGGCAGACAGCTTGATAGCGTTATGAACTATCCGCTTCGAAACGGAATTATTGATTTCGTTACCTATGGCAGTGCAGAAATGCTTTATAACGTTCTTGTTGAGCTTTATGCGTCATATCCGAGATGCGTTTGTGATTCGCTTATGAATATTCTTGGAACCCACGATACAGAGAGAATTCTTACAGTTCTTGGCGACAATTACCGTCCCGACGCGTCAAACGATCATCTTGCGGTTATGAGAATGACATCACAGGAGAGGGATATTGCGATCCAGCGTCTTAAAATGGCGTCCATTCTTCAATATACAGTTTACGGTATTCCTTCTGTATTCTACGGTGACGAAGCGGGTCTTGAGGGCTATCACGATCCCTTCTGCAGAAGACCTTTCCCGTGGGGACGTGAAAACATAGAGCTTCTTGAGCATTACAAAAAGCTTGGTGAGCTTCGAAATATCGAAAAGGCGTTCGATAGAGGAAATTTCCGTGTGCTTGAGCATAGTAAGGAGATTCTTACTTACGAAAGAAGCAAAGCTGATTCTCGCGTTGTGGTAATTGCAAACGGCGGAGAGAATATATACCGCACTCGCCTTGAGGGCAAGTGGATAGATATGCTTTCATACGAGAGCTTTGAAAACTATATCACGGTTTCTCCCAATTCTGCGAGAATAATGAAACAAATATAAACAAAAGGCACTGACGATTGCAGTGCCTTCACTTTTTTGAACAAAATTGAAAAAAATGATTGATATATATTCAAAATTGTGTTAATATTATCATAGGTAATTATGTTTACATATAAAAGGTGCTTATGAATTGCTTAAAAATAATAATTATTTGCTTGCTTTTATCGCTTTTTACTGTCGCTTGTAACGCGAATGATGCTGGGGTAAGAAACACAGGCATACTTGCCGATAAAGATAAAGTATCTTCAATCAGACAAGAGCTTGAGGACAAAGAAAACTCGCTTCTCGCTTCTGACGGAGACGTTTTTTGGACACCCTCGGGAACACTTTGGCATCATACTTACGAATGTGGCTATCTTTCCAACTCAAAAACGGTTTATCACGGCTCGGTTGAAGAAGCCAAGCTTGAGGGTAAGGAGAAGCTTTGCGAGCGTTGCGGAAAAAGCACAATCGAGAGTGTTTATGATGAATTAAAAGATAATGTCGTTATGCCGAGTGACGTTTTCTTTACCAAGGAAGGTACACAGTGGCATAAAAATATTAATTGCACTGTAATTTTGGGAGCGGATAGCATATACCACGCGAGTGAGGAAGTAGCAAAATCGCTCGGAAAGCTTAGCGCTTGTACAGAATGTGAAGACTAAAAAATAAATCGCTGTGGCAAATGCCGAAGGAGTATTTATGACTATAAAACTTGCAGAAAAAAAGGACATTGACAGAATAATGCAGATATTGGCCGAGGCGCGTGAAAGCATCGGTCGACTTGGTATAGACCAATGGCAATACGGATATCCTTCAAGGGATAGCGTAAAGGAGGACATCGCGCTCTCCCGAACCTTTGTCGTGCTTGACGGTGAGGATATTTGTGCTACCTTTGCACTTATGCTTAGCGGTGAGCCGACGTATAAAAAGATATATTGCGGCTCTTGGATAAGCGACGGCGAATACGTTGCACTGCATAAAATAGCGATAGGTAACTCTCATCGCGGAAAAGGAACTGCAGGCGAGATCATGGCTTTTATCGCTGAATATGCAAGTGAAAACGGATATGAAAGCATCAGAGTAGATACTCACGTTGGAAATTCTCCAATGAGAAAAATGCTTGAAAAAAATGGTTTTGAGTATTGTGGCACTATCCACTTGCTTGACGGTCAGAGCCGTGTGGCTTATGAAAAAATCGTATAGGTGAATTATGGCAGAGAATAAAAATTCCATTAAAATAATTTCTCAAAACAAAAAGGCATATCACGACTATTTCGTTGAGGAGAGATACGAGGCGGGCGTTGAGCTTTTTGGTACAGAGGTAAAAAGTATTCGCGCAGGCAAGGTGAATATAAAAGAATCCTACTGTGACATCAAGGACGGTGAGGTTTTTGTTCTTGGTATGCACATCAGTCCTTATGAGCAGGGAAATATCTTTAATAAAGACCCGCTTCGCCCCAAGAAGTTGCTTTTGCATAAGCGCGAGATATTAAAGCTTTTTGGCTTGGTTGCACAAAAGGGCTACACACTTGTTCCTTTGCAGGTATATCTTTCAAATTCAAGAGTAAAGATTGAAATTGGGCTTTGCCGAGGCAAAAAGCTTTACGACAAGCGCGACGATATGGCGCGTAATGACGCAAGGCGCGATATGGAACGAGCATTCAAATCACACAATGAGTAAGAGTGAGGACTTTATGAAAATCAGCTTCGATAATCAAAAATATATTGAATTGCAATCAAAGCATATCAAGGATAGAATTGACCAGTTTGGTGGAAAGCTCTACCTTGAATTTGGCGGCAAGCTTTTCGATGACTATCACGCATCTCGTGTACTTCCCGGCTTCAAGCCCGACAGTAAGCTTAAGATGCTTCTTGCGCTCAAGGACGGAGCTGAGGTGGTTATCGTTGTCAACACCGACGATATTGAAAAGAACAAGATACGCGGCGACCTTGGAATAACCTATGATCTTGACGTTCTTCGCCTTATAGACGCATTCCGTAACGTTGGGCTTTACGTTGGAAGCGTTGTCCTTACCCGATTTGAATCGGCGCACCCTGCGGTTGCAAAATTCGAGAGAAAATTGCGTGAGCAGGGAATTAAGATATACCACCACTATACTATCTCCGGATATCCCTCAAACGTTGAAAAAATAGTCAGTGATGACGGATTTGGAAAAAATGAATATATCGAAACCGAAAGAGAGCTTGTAATCGTGACAGGTCCCGGCCCGGGAAGCGGAAAGATGGCAGTTTGCCTCTCCCAGCTTTATAACGATAATAAGCGTGGAATCAAGGCGGGCTATGCGAAGTTTGAAACCTTCCCGATTTGGAATAAGCCGCTTCGCCACGCTGTAAATCTTGCTTATGAGGCGGCGACCGCTGACCTTAATGATGTCAATATGATCGATCCCTATCACCTTGAAAAATACGGCGAAATGGCTGTCAATTATAACCGTGACGTAGAAATTTTCCCCGTGCTTGACGCTATATTCAAGGGCATTTACGATGGTACTTCTCCCTATAATTCACCTACTGATATGGGTGTTAATATGGTCGGCAACTGTATAGTTGACGACGGGGGCGTTATTGATGCCTCAAAACGTGAGATAGTGCGCCGTTATTACGATGCTCTTTGCGCGTGCAGAGATGACGATACTGAAAGGAATCTTGCCGCGGTTCAAAAGATAGAGCTTCTTATGCAGCAGGCGAGCATTACAAAGAACTACCGTAAGGTAGTTGAAGCCGCAAAGACAAAGAGCGCCGAAACGGGCGTTCCCGCAGCGGCTATCGAGCTTGCTGACGGAAGAATAATTACGGGTAAATCGACAGACCTGCTTGAAAGCGTTTCCGCAATGCTTCTCAATGCCCTTAAGGAGATCACGGGCATTCCCGACGAGATACATTTGCTTGCCCCCGAGGTAATCGAGCCCGTCCGCGAGCTGAAATGTCAATATCTTTCAAGAACGTATAAAAAGCTCAACGTTAACGAGATACTTATCGCGCTCTCTATCAGCGCGCATACCTCTGCAACGGCGGCGTACGTTCTTAAGCATCTCCCCGAGCTTGCGGGCTGTGATATACACTCAACCGTAATGCTCCCAAGCGCAGATATCGAGGTCCTCAAAAAGCTCGGACTTAACGTTACCTGTGAGCCGAAGTATCAGATAAAAGAGATATTTATTGGGTAATAAAATAAAAGTGCTATCCGCGATGGATGGCACTTTTTATAATATAATTTATAAGTCGTTTAAACGATTGATGTATTGTTATTGCAAATTCGTAGACATATCGAAAACAAAATGTATATTTGATTACAATAAAGTTATATCAAACTCGTAGGGATAGGCGTCCCCGACTGTCCTTTAGCTATAATTTACTTGTGTACTTCGATTCTGCGCAAGATTTTTCGGTCGTTGCGCCGAGATTCTATTACTTTATCGTCACGGACACAAAGTGTCATTCTGGAGCATAGCGATAGAATCTCGTGGCGATTCGTTCCAGAATGACAAGCTGCGCAACATTCCTCGAACTTATGCAGTAGGTATTACTTCTCTTGACTCACAGTATTTATCGTAGGGCGGTGGCTTGCTGCCGCCGTTGTAAAAATCAAAAGAGAGGGCTAAAAAATCTGTCTTTTAATTTTGATGGACTCGACGCGTAACTTCTTACTTCCTCGTACCAAGATATATGGCTGGAGTCGGTAAAATGGGTACAACGGGCGGGATGGGAAGGAAAGTCATTGACAAAGTCTGAATATAGTGTTAAAATGAGTGTGCTATGAAACTGAAAATGGAGATAAAATATGAGGATTTATAAGATAGTAACACCTGTTGAAAAAGATGTGATTGAAAAAAATAATAATAAATTTTTCGATGTGAATAATTGTGTTGATTTTACAATATTTCAGTCGCAAAAAGAGGTCGCCAAACAAGCATATACACTCAAAGAAAATAGCAATTATGAAACCATATATTATGCAGATTTTGAAGTGGATGATTCGGATTATTCAGAATTAGTAATTAATGAAATATCAATTCTAAATAACCATATTACTCCGCATATGGATTATGGAATAATAAAGAATATACATTTGATTGAAGTTTTTAAATACAATGGAGAAATAATTACTATATCAACATGTTTAACAGATGATTTGAAAAAATATGGTGTTGTTTTTAATGATGATTATTTTTCATTTGTTTATTCTTACAAAAGCCCATATAGACATGGTTCATATGATTTATTTATGGCAGATGCTTACAATAAAAGATATAAAGAAAAGTTTGGTAGAATTGTTGTATATAAAGAAACTCCCGAATTTTATGAAAGCGTTTTTGATGCTGTTATAAACAATTATGATAAAAAATATAAATTTGGATTTGAAAAATTACATAGTCAAGGAATACTACCTAAAAATAAGAAAAAAAGAATTGCTAGAAATTTTGGTGTTGAAATAAAAGTTTCTGCATCTGATATAGATAATATCTATATTAAATCTTTAAATGGCGAGATTGGTGATATATATCGATGGAAGGGAGGGAAAAGAGCTATAAAATGTTATAATGATTCATTTTTTAGAGATCAGAATAACAGTGAATCATTAGAAGAGTTTAAATACAATAGAACTAAGAATAGATGTTTTACCGCATCAATGCTTACTGAATTTGCCTCAAAGTTAGAAATGAGAGAAAAAACGAAAGATAAGGTCAATAATGTCGGAAGTAATGACGAATTAGTTTATGAAAGTAGTATTCAGCATTTGTTAAATAGATATTCATGTATGGGTTATACAGCATTTGAGAAAGTAATCGATTTGAATGAATATAAGGATGAAATGGGCATATACGTTTTGTGTTTTAAAGATGAATTCAAAATATACATTGGTCAAACTAAAAAGTCGTTAAAAAATAGAATTGTTCAACATTTTACCGATCCTCAGTCTGAATTTGATAAATCACATAGCTTTGAAGAAATTACCGATATATATATATATTGGATACGACGGATGATTTTATAGATTATGTTGAAATGGATTGTATCGCGTCTGTTCCTTCAGAAGTATTATGTAATGTGTTTGCAGGCGGTAATTCTATAGAAATGGTCCATTCAAACAGTTACAAAAGAGAAGATCACGCTTGTAGTGAAGAATTTGTCCAAATGGTTGCCGAAGAGTCGATCGAATGGAGAAAAAAGCATTAATATTCTAAATATGGGTATATTAGATACTATATATAAAAAATTCCTAAATTTACAAATCCCGTTTTTATAATCACATAAAAAACCAAACACCTGCATAGAACGTAAAGTTTACTATGCAGGTGATTTATTTAGCCACTTCAGTGGCACTTTTAGTGGACTCGAGGGGAAGTCGCTCTTGAATTTTGCGAGGGCAAGGAGCAAAAAGGGGAAGTGTGAGCCTCGCAAAATTCTTCGGTCACCGTTCAAAAACAGCACACTGTGCTGTTTTTTCACTGCGTTCGATTCCCCTCATTTAATGCAACGAAAAAATAACAAGGGAGCACTCAAAAGAGCACTCCCTTGCTATTTTTTGGTGGACTCGAGGAGAATCGAACTCCTGTCCGAAAACCTCTTGATATGACCTTCTCCGTGGGCAGTCAGTTTTTATTGTTTCCCACTACGCGCCGCCAACTGACAGGCAACGCACAGTCCGTAGCACCTTTTTGCTTGATCGGTTCAGGTGCGACCGCCGATGCAAGTTCACCACTACGATGACGCTCAGTCCGCAGTCGTGGTCCTCTGCGGAGGAACGGGTGACCCGCAGGTCACAGCACTGCCAATTGAAGCGCCCGAGGGCGCGTCAATTAGGCAGCCATAGCAACAGTATTGTTGTCGTTTAATTTAAAATTTGAGCAGTTATCGGGATTACTCAGCCCGCCACGCTTATCATACCTCAAAATCCCCGTCGAAACCATTACGAGCCCGTGTATGATGCTTTATTATACACCACTTTTGCAAAATAATCAAGAGATTTTTGTCAAAAACAAATTTTAGTTGCGTTTTTAGTGAAAGTATGTTATTATGAACATAGAGGGTGATTATATGCTTTTTAATATATTTAAGAAAAAATCAAATAAAAACGCTTGGCCGGAGAAAGCAAAGTACAAATTCCGCGATTTCGTTCGCTTTCGCCACCGCGGCGAGCTTCATTTCGGATTTATTCACGAGGCGCGCGTTGAAGATGACGGAACCGTAATTTATACTATACAAATGGGCGGCGAATGTCCGACCTTCGTTTACAATTATAAAGAAGAAAACATTGTCGGAAAGGTGAACTGATATGAAAAAGCTTTTGATGTCGATTATTGCAGTGGCAATATTATTGTCACTTGCTTCATGCGAGCTTTTATGGGGTGGATCGGGCACGACAACGACCGATAAAGATCATATACCGCCCGAGCTTCCCGAATACGCCAAGAGTATTATGGGATTGAATGAATCAATTTTTGTGCTTCTGGACGATAGCTTTAACTATGATTATGAGCTCTATTACAAAAAAGCAGAGGATCAAGAGTATACAAAGCTTGATGAAAATCTTATGATTAGTGGAGAAGACGGAATTGAGTGCTATATCCTTGGTATCAGTGCAGGTAATTATTCAGTTAAAATCAATGCGGTAAACTGTGGTTTATTTGAGATGAACGATATAATAGTTTCTGCACAGGACAGAAGCGGTTATGCTCATTTCGGCGCGACCGAGGGCGTCGGTGCGTATAATAATGACGGAACTCTCAAAGAGGGAACAAAGATAGTTTACATTACAAACGAAAATAAGAATACAGTTACTTGTGAAATAGAGGGAACTGTATACAAAGGGCTTGTTAAAATATTGCAGGCGCAGTATAAATCAAGCACGCCGCTTCTTATTCGTGTTATCGGCAAAATAACGACTAACCAATGGAATTATAAGAACGTAGAGCCGCGTCTTGTGGGTTCAGAGCTCACAGAAGAATTCTTTGAGAATACTTTTTCAACGGAATACGGCGAAAACCTTGCAAACCTTATTGTTAAGATGAATGATAAGGGCGCAGGATATACCTATAAATATAAAACCACACCAAACGGAGTTGAGCTTGAAAGCCACAGGGGCGGCGGCACGGGTACTACCACCTACAAGGGCTCTGATTTCCCGTCTCTTAAGGGAGAAGAGGTTTATGATGATGATTCTTACTATAACATGCTTGAGGTATCAGGTGCACGGAACATCACTATTGAGGGCGTTGGTTCAGATGCGGAATTTTTTCAATTCGGTATTGGATTTGAAAAATGCAATAATATTGAGATAAAGAATCTTACATTTACCGCTTACCCTGAGGATGCGCTCAACTTCCTTGGCGGAGATAGAGCAGACCTTGCAAATTACAGCAGATATTGGATACATAACTGTACCTTTAATCGCGGCTACAATGCTTGGGATATCTCGGGCGAGAGAGATAAGTATGCAGGCGACGGTTCTATTGACTTTAACAACGTGTCTTATACCACTATTGCATACAATAAATTCGATAATTGCAAAAAGACGATGCTTTTCGGCAGTGGTGACAGTGAAGCCTGCATGAATATGACTATGCATCACAATCATTTTTATAAGGTGGACTCAAGATTGCCGCTTGGCAGAAATGTGAACGTCCACTCATATAATAATTATTTCGATCAGTGCAAAAATTGCTCCGATATCAGAAAGAATTCTTATCTGTTCAGTGAAAATAACTATTTTAATGCAACATCAAGTCCATTTAAGCCATCTTCAAGTGCAGTAAAGTCCTTTGGCGATATATTTGTTGATTCAAACAGCTCCGAGGCGACTGTTGTAACCGATAGAGAAAAAGCCATAAGTAGCTCTTGTAAACCCGATAAGACCAATAATTTGGAAAACTTTGATACGAATAGTACCTTGTTCTATTACGATAGCGTAAATAAGAGATCTGACGTCAGCATTATGACCGATGCGGGTGACGTTCCCGCATTTGTTGAAAAGCACGCGGGAGCAGGTAAGAATATATTTCTTGAATTGACAAAATAATATTAAAATACAAATTTTTAGCCGAGAATATATTCTCGGCTAAAAAAATATTGCCAAACGGAAAATGTTGTGATATAATGCGATCGATAGAGTAAATATTGTTATAAAACCAAGAGAAGGAGAAAAATATGCAGCTTTGGACAAAACAACATTTTTGGCAGCTCATTCCTACAGTGATTATAATGATAATAATCGCTATAATTCTTAATAAGTTAATTGGCAAAAAATCGCTCAAGGTAAGAATGATACCTTTCCAGATTCTTGCGGTAATGCTTTTCATAAGCGAAATAGGTAAGCAGGTATTGTCATTCAAGGAGGGGTATAATCTTTATCATATTCCTCTCCATGTTTGCTCGCTCTTTATACCTCTTTTGCCGCTTATGGCATTCTATAACGGAAAGTATAAGGACATCGTGCGTACACTTACTTGTACGGTAACCACCTCGCTTATGATGTTTATGGCTATATATCCCAACTTAATATATGGTACCTGGAATATTGAGGGCTTCTTCGATAACTACTGGAATTTCCATACTGTATTCTATCATAATGTTGTGATTTTTGAGTTTATACTTATAATAGCTTTGAGACTTCATCACATTGGTGATAAAAAATACAACAAATCAGTTGCTCTTTTGGGTGCAGGATTTTCCGCTGCAGCAGGCACTGCTTCCAATGTATTAAAGGTGAACTTTGCAAAATTTCTGGACTGTAACGATATTCCACCCGTTGCTAATTTAATAAATTCTGTTAAGGCAGTTGTGGGTGATACACTCGGTCAGCTCATTTACGTAATTATACTTGGAATTTTACATATTTTGTTTTTCCTCGGTTGCTACTATCTCTACCGTGCAATTGACAGACTTAATGTAAAGCTTCGCGGCAAGGGGGTCGAATAATGAGAAAAAAGTTATTTAAGCTCTCCGGCATTTCGGCGATACTTTCGGCCGTTACGTTTGCCAGTAATTATGTTTTCTATCATTATGTTACAGATGATGGCTTTACAACTGTTTTTCAAGAAGAGGCGGGAAAGCCGTTCGTATCCGATATTATAGGTCAGCTTGGTGTACATTTTCTGTTTTTTGTAATAGGATCGCTTCTTGTCGCATATATATGTTTTGATAAAGAAAAATAAATGATTTAAACGGGAAAATGCGCTTGTATTTTCCCGTTTACTGTGTTATAATATTTTTGATAAAAAAGATTGAAAGGCGAGAGTTATTATGAGCAGAAGATTTAGAATGACTACAGCTCTTGATGTTGATGACGTTTTGCTTGAATGTGTTCCTTATGCGATAAAATTAGCAAATGAAAAATATAAATTTGATCCGCCGCTTACGATATATGAGGTAGACCGTTGGGGAAAGCTTGGAACGCGTGCGGATGTAATATTTGAATTTTTTACTGAGGAGTTTTTTAGAACTCAACCTGTTATTGAAGGTGCAAAGGAATTCGTTCGCAAGCTCTCTCAAATGACTGAAGTATTTATATGTACGTCGGTGTATCCGCAATTTATGAGTATTCGTGCAGAGATGATAATGAGAGAATTCCCCGAGATACCTCCCGAGAATATATACATGGCATCAAGAAAGGACAAGCTTAACGTTGACATTCTGCTTGATGACGGTATGCACAACGTTATTAAATCCAATGCCGCATATCCAATTCTTATGCGTCGTCCTTGGAATCAGAGTGCAACGGGAATGCTTGCGGTTAATAATTACGACGAATTTCTTAAGCTTGTTGAGGTCATCAGTACAAGCTATTCAACTATGAAGGATGATTATAAAAATCCTCAGATAGTGGCTCTTGTAGGTCCAAGCGGCTCCGGAAAGACAAAAATTGCAATAGAACTTTTGAAAAAAGAATCAAAATTTGAAAAGTTACTTAGTTATACAACCATCGATCCTACCGCTAAAACAGAGAATGATTGGTATAACTACGTTGATAAAACTGAATTTTTCTCAATGATGCAAAATAAAGAATTGTTTGAATCGACAATGTATGCAGGTCACGGCTTTGGTTCGAAAAAAAGTGATGTGGACCGTATAATCAAGGACGGTAAGATTGTTCTTGCAATTATGGATATTTGCGGAGCAATGTCACTTAAAACACATTATAAGGATGTTGTAACGGTATACGTTAAGCGCGATAAAAGAAAGCTTCTTGAATCTATTTTGGAAAAGAACAGTACAAATGAAGATAAGGTGAACCGTATTATTTCTATTGACGATGAAAGACGAAATGAGGAAATATGTGATTATGTGGTCGAAAATAACGGAGACCACGACGAAACCGCAAAGAAGATAGTTGAACTCTTGTTCTGAAAACAAAAATCCTGACCCGCGGGTCAGGATTTTTTATTTATTATTTGTTAAACTTTTTCAAAAGTATGGGAGTGATTTTCTTTTCAGCGAAATAAACAGCAAAAGCAATCACCGCACCGACGATTATTCCGCCGAACACGTCGGTCGGGAAGTGAACTCCAACGTAAAGACGGGAAAGCCCCATCAAAAAAGCAAATATAAGCGTGACTATGCCAAATTTTTTATGTTGCAAGAAAATAGTGAATGCAACTGCCATAGCAGATACTGTGTGTCCCGACGGGAATGAATAAGATGTTGGAATTTTAACAAGCTCAACAAGCTCAGGGTATGTAGCGCAAGGACGCGGTCTTGCTATAATGTTTTTAAGGATAATATTATTTACGATAAGCATAACAAGCAAAGCGGCAAGAACCATGATTCCGCATTTTCTTGTCTTTTTAGGAATCAATAAAACAAATCCCAAAACGATCCAGATAATACCGTCATCACCAAGATTTGTGTAAAAGGGAACGATTACGTCAAGAAAACCGTTACGAATGTGATTTTTTATAAAAAACAGAATTTCAAAATCAAACCTCCAAAGAAGAAGTCCGATAACGATCATTGCCAGCGAACTGATAGCGATCTTTAAATATAAATTGCGTTTTGAGTTATTTTCGATCATAATAATCTCCTTTTATTTGAAATAATCTATCAGCTCATAGGGTGAATCGATAATATCCTGCGCTCCCTTAAAAAGCAGCTTGGTTTTTGAAGCGTAGCCCCAAGAAACCGATAGAATGTCAAAACCGGCATTTTCGGCAGTTAATATATCAATTTCACTATCTCCTATAAGCATACATTCATACGGTGAAGCTCCAAGCTCGCCCGCAAGCCTTAGTGCTATTGCGGGATTGGGCTTTGCTGGTATACCGTCTATCGTTCCGCGGGCTATCTCGCAGATACCTTCAGGAAGAAGCTGCTTTACAAGCGCCTTAACGTAAGTATCCTGCTTGTTGGATAAAACTGCGATTTTATAATATTTTGAGAGAAAAACAATCGCATCTTCTATGCCCTCATAAAGGGAATCGGTGTGCATATAGGTTTTAGCATACATTTCGTTGTAAATAGCAAGTGCTTTGTCTATAATACCGGGATCATCTATTCTGACTTCCTTGGGTAATGACTCTGAAATAAGGTGTCGCGGTCCTTGACCGATAAAGCTCCTTATTTCATCCTCTGTGCGAGTTGGAAATGAGAGTGCTTCTAAGGTCATATTTACCGCTTCGGCTATGGCAGGAACAGTATTCGCAAGTGTTCCGTCAAGATCAAAAACTAATGCTTTTATGTAAGATCTCATAAAAATCCTTTCAAAAAGTATTATACACAATATTATAACATATTTTTATTTAGATGTCAAACATTAAAATTGTCGAAAATGACAAAAAAATATATAAAAATATACAAAATTCCGTAAAAATAACTATATTATATTTGATAAAAAAATGTTATAATAGATTGGTTATTTTTTGATTATTATACGGAGGCATAAAGTGGTAAGAGAAGATTTAAGAAATATTGCTATCATAGCGCACGTTGACCACGGTAAAACAACTCTTGTTGACCAGCTTTTAAAGCAGGGCGGAATCTACCGCGAAAATCAGGCGACAGAGGACAGAGTTATGGACTCTAACGATCTGGAGCGTGAGAGAGGTATTACTATTCTTGCTAAAAACACTGCGGTTAATTACAACGGTGTAAAGATAAATATTATTGACACTCCCGGACACGCGGATTTCGGCGGAGAGGTTGAGCGTATTCTCAAAATGGTAAACGGCGTTATCTTGCTTGTTGACGCAGCAGAGGGACCGATGCCGCAGACGCGCTTCGTGCTTCAGAGAGCGCTTGAGCTTAACCATAGGGTTATCGTTGTTGTAAATAAGATTGACAAGCCCGATGCGCGTATTTCCGAGGTTATTGACGAGGTTCTTGAGCTTCTTATTGACCTTGGCGCAAATGACGAGCAGCTTGATTCCCCCATGCTTTTCTGCTCAGGACGTGCGGGAACTGCAAGTGAGGATATGGACGAGCAGGGAACTGATCTTAAGCCTTTATTCAACAAAATCCTTGATTATATTCCTGCGCCCGAGGGCGATGAGGAGGGCGACCTTCAGTTGCTTATTTCTTCGATCGACTATAACGATTTCGTAGGTCGCATCGGTATCGGCCGTGTTGAAAGAGGTACGATCAAGCAGGGGCAGGAGGTAATGATCTCCAACTTCCACTCAAAGGCAGCTCCCAAGAGAGCAAAGATCGTCGCTCTTTATCAGATAAACGGACTTGGCAGAGTTCAGGTTGAAAACGCAAAGATCGGCGACATTGTTTGCTTCAGCGGTGCGGAAAATATCACCATCGGTGATACGATCACTTCCACAACCTGCATCGAGCCGCTTGAATTCGTTAAGGTTAGCGAGCCTACGATGGAAATGACCTTTGCTGTTAACGATAGCCCACTTGCGGGTCAGGAGGGAAAATTCGTAACCTCACGTCAGATCCGAGACCGTCTTTACCGTGAGCTTCTCAAGGACGTTTCTCTCCGCGTTAGCGATGGTGATACGACCGACAGCTTTAAGGTTG
>CAZLIB010000013.1:0-14646 GCA_964559465.1 uncultured Lachnospiraceae bacterium | reverse complement strand
AAGAAAAGCGGCTAAAGAGTCTTGGTATTTAAATACAGTGCCACTGACTGTAGCAGCTGCTTTCCGTTTATCCACTTTTTCTTTGCAGGTATAGCCACAAAGAAAAAGTTCCCAAAAAGAAATGGCGTATACAAGGGCTGCGCGCCCTTGACCGCGCCACTGCTCGTGGAGAGCCACTTTTAAAAAAGTGGACAAAACAACAGCGCAAGGTGTGTGCTAACACACCGATAAATACCAATTTAACAGTGCTATATCAAAAACTGCCCAACTTTTGAAGCAAGTTGGGCAGTGATAATTTTATCTTTTATTGTACTTAACAAGAATGTTATTGATTCTATCAACAGGATCAATAAGCTTGCTAATAGTATCGTCGTGATTGAGTGTGTCAATGAGAAACGCAACATATTTACACATATTAACCTCGCACCACCACTCCTTCTGCTCAAGCTCGGGCTTGTGGTAAGTAAGGTTTGTTGTGAAAATCTTATTGATCAAACCTTCTTCATACGCTTTATCAAACTTTTCAAAGCCACTTGTGAAAAGACCAAACGTAGCAAAGTTGAATATTCTTCTTGCACCCTTTTCCTTAAGCTGCTTCGCAACGTCAAGAAGTGACTCGCCGCTGGCAATCATATCGTCAACGATGATAACATCCTTGCCGTGAAGGTCCTGACCGAGATATTCGTGCGCTTCAATAGGATTTCGTCCGTTAACGATAACGGAATAGTTACGGCGCTTATAGAACATACCAATATCAATACCAAGCACACTAGAGTAGTACATACATCTCTGCATAGCTCCCTCGTCGGGGGATATCATAACGAGATGATCCTTATCAACAACAATATCGGGCACGTTTTTAACAAGTGCCTTGATCATCTGATAAGTAGGCTGAACGTTATCAAAGCCCGAAAGCGGGATAGCATTATTTATTCTTGGATCGTGTGCATCAAACGTAAGGAAATTTGTAACGCCCATCGCAATAAGCTCCTGAAGCATAATAGCACAGTCAAGCGACTCACGTGCGCTTCTTTTATGTTGACGACCCTCGTAAAGCATAAGCATAATCACCGTTATTCTTCTCGCCTTGCCGGCAATAGCAGCAATAGTACGCTTCAAATCACAATAATGGTCATCGGGACTCATGGGCACCTGCATACCGTACATATCGTAGGTAATACTGTAGTTAAAGCAATCTGTGATGATATAAACGTCATCACCGCGAAGTGTTTCGTTAATAACACACTTTGCCTCACCTGTACCGAAACGCGGACATTTGTGATCAACGAGGAAGGTTTCCTCCGGGTGTGACTTTCTCCATTCCTTGAGATAGGAGTCAACCTGCGAAACAAACTGTTCGCAACCCCTCATACCAATTACGCGCAATTCACCGTAAAGTTCCTTTTTCATAGTAGACAATCCCCCATAGATATAAATTACGATTAATTATAACACAGTACCTGATAATTTGACAAGATGTTTTTTTAATTTTAGTGGTTTTTAGACGACTTAAACAAAGCCGCTTGTTATTTTAACACTAATTTATTTAAGTTCAACCACGGTCACGCCGCCGTCACCCTCACCGTATTGACCAATGCGATAGGATTTTATTCTCGTATCGCGGCGCAAATATTCCCAAAGCGCCTTTTTAAGTGCGCCGGTTCCCTTTCCGTGAATAAGACGAACGGTGTGAAGTCCTGCAAGCATCGCTTCATCAAGGTATTTATCAACCTTAAACCAAGCCTCCTCGCCCATCATTCCACGAAGATCTATTTCATCCTTACAAACGCGACTTACACTCGCTTTATAATCACGCGTTTTGGCTTTATTACCGGATTTATCAATAAAGGAAGGTGAATTTTCAATAAGCTTTAGGTTTTTGATCTTAGTCTTAGTCTTGATGATTCCCGCCTGAACGGTAACGTTGCCGTTCTTGTCGGGCAGATCGACCACAAAGCCATTCTTGTCGATATTGACGATATATACCTCGTCGCCAACGCGAAGGGGACGCGGAAGCACGTATTCCTTATCCACCCTTTCGTCAACAGGGTTGAACTTGCTCTCGTTCTCACGAAGATATGCACGCATTTCCCTTCTCGCTCGGTCGACCTCGTCGCCAAGGCGCTCGCTATCCCTCTGCTTGCGTAGCTTGTCCATCTCTGCAAGAATATAGTCGCTTGATGCCTTTGCGCTCTGCACCATCGCGTTTGCCTTTTCTCTTGCTTTTTCAAGGGTGCGGTCGGCTTCGGCGAGTTTTCGGTTCAAAATCTTTTCGTTGTCCGCCTTAAAGCGTTCAAATTCAACGCGAAGCTCCTCTGCTCTTGTGCGCTCCCTTTCCATTTCTATTCTGCTCTCCTCGAGCTTTTCAATGACCGTTTCAAAATTCCTGTCCTCACTGCCGATGAACGCCTTAGCCCTGTCAACAATTTTCTCGTCAAGACCGAGCTTTGAAGATATAGCAAACGCATTTGATTTACCCGGCGTACCTATAATAAGCTTATAGGTCGGCTTGAGAGTTGCCACATCGAACTCACACGAAGCGTTTGTAACACCCTCTGTCTGCAAAGCATACGCCTTAAGCTCGGCATAGTGCGTGGTAGCCATACACATAGCTCCCTTTTCTCTTACCGCCTCGATTATCGAATGAGCAAGCGCCGCGCCCTCAACAGGGTCGGTTCCTGCACAAAGCTCGTCAAAAAGCACCAGGCTCTCGCCCGTAATACCGTCAAGCATCTTCACAATGCTCACCATATGTGAGCTGAATGTTGAAAGCGACTGTTCGATGCTCTGCTGGTCGCCGATGTCGGCAAAAATATTGTCAAAAATGCAAATTTCACTGCCCTCGTCGCAAGGTATCTGCAAACCGGACTGCGCCATAAGAGCAAAAAGTCCAAGTGTTTTAAGCGTAACCGTTTTACCACCCGTATTTGGACCTGTGATGATAAGCGTATCATTGCCCTCGTCGATCTTCAAATTCACGGGAACGACCTTGTCCTTATCAATAAGCGGATGGCGTGCGCGCTTCAAATTGACCGTTCTTCCCCTTGGGATCGTGGGAGTCGACGCGTTCATTCTTTCACCGAGAGTCGCACACGCAAAGCAGAATGATATCTCGGAAATATTGCGGTAATCAAGCCATATCGCACGGCTCGCGTCGCTGACAAGTGAGGAAAGCTCGGCAAGAATGCGCTCGATCTCGTGCTCCTCACGGCTCTGAAGCATACGAAGCTCGTTGTTCGCCTCTACCACAGATGAAGGCTCAATAAACATAGTCGCGCCCGAGGCGGACGTATCGTGAAGCAAGCCCTTTATCTCGTTCTTGCACTCCGCCTTAACGGGAACGACGTATCTGCCGTTTCTCATTGTTACGATATTCTCCTGCAAATACTTTGAATGTGAGCCAACACTCACGTATTTTTGAAGAATATCCTTTATTCTGTTGTTTTCATTTTTGATTTTTCGTCTTATCTCGGCGAGCGCGGGGCTTGCCTCGTCTGCCATCATTTCTTCAGAAATTATGGAACGGTATATGCGCTCCTCTAATTTTCTGTCAGGGATAAGGCGCTCGAATATCTCGTCAAGCGAGGTATCGAAAAGCTTATTACCGTTAATGTAATCAAGCAGCATTCTTGCGCTTTTAAGCACGCCTGCCACGTCAAGAAGCTCTCTCATCGAAAGCACCGCGCCCTTATCGGCGCGCTCGCAGGACGCCGAAACGTCGCGAATGTTTATAAACGTTGGCATACCCTTTGCATTGGCAAGACGGCGCGCGTCGGTGGTCCTTGTCTGTCGTCTGAGTATAATTACCGGATCCTCTGTCGGCTCAAGAGCGAGCGCCATTGACGAAGCGCCTTCCGTCTGCGCCGCTTCTGCAAGAAGTGCCTTTATTTTGTCAAATTCAAGTGTTGAAAATAAATTTTCTGAATATTTCATAGTTTCCTTTATTGTGAATTATTGTAAAATCGAATAATAGAGATCAAGTGAATCAAATCCGTGTCCAAGGTGGTGAAGCAGATAACCCTCACACGCCTTTGAAAACATTTTAAGATCCTCACCCTCTGAAAGCGCGAACGAAAACAGCTTCTCCGCAGGAGATGACAGCACGTATCTTATCGCCGCGAGTGATGCGGGATTGAGCGGAATAAGCACGCTCGCCTCTCGCACGTCGTCGTAAGAATAACGGCTAATGCCTTTATGTATCTCTCCCCTTTTATTCAGGCAATCAGAGCAGATAAGCGCGCCGTTCATAACGTCGAAATAGATGCTTTCCGCACTGTCAACACCGCAGACCTCGCAGTGATGAAGATTCGGCATATAGCCCGACCGCGCTGCAGAGCGAAGCTCGAACGCAGATTTTATCAGCGCGCGCGGGCGGATATCGTTCATTATCGCAAAAAGCGTGTTTAGTGTTAATCGAAGCATCGCCGAGCAATCGGAATTTTCACCCGAAAGCTCGTTCGTTACGTCACAAATATAGGTTGCAAGAAAAAGCTTTTCAATATCGTTGCGAAGCTCGTAGAACGCGTGGTTCAGTGAGCCGCCCTTGATCCACGGAATACCCTTGTCCCTTTGATTCAATTCAAAGTTTGCATAGACAAAAGGCTCGGTGAGATTTTTGACCTTACTCTTGAGCGAGCGCGCACCCTTTGCAATAACGGTCATTTTGCCGTCCTTGGTAAGTATCGTTATAAGACGGTCGTTCTCTCCGTAGTTTTGCGAACGCAAAACAAGTCCGTCAACGGTGTATAGCACACACTCACTTCCTTTCTGAAGTTACAAATTAAGATCGTTCTTTTTCGAGAAAAAGAAGCAAAAAGCTTTTAATCAGCTTCGCGGTGAGATTTCGCGCAAATCGTTCCGCATGCGGAACATAACGATTTTCTCCCCTGTCGAAAATCTGTGATTTGCTACCATAGTTCGTAGCCGTATAAATAACCTACTCTTTTGTTACGGACAGTCGAGGACGCCTGTCACTACGGAGTTTGTAATATTTCGCTTACCAAATTGTAGTTTTTTTGTTCTCAATAAGTCTATTGTTCAAATGAAAAGCCGGTATAATCATTGTAGGGGCGCACCGTGTACGTCCGTGTTCAAATCGAAACCAACTTTGTACGGGTCGGCGTCCCCGACGGTCCGTTACAAAACTTTTTTATTCTTTCAGCTTTTCCGGTTCATAAAGTTCAAGGTATTCCCGATACCATTTATCCTCAAGCTCGTTCCAATTTCCAAGAGTAAAGCTATCAAGCCAACGTCGTTTTATGTATTGTATTCCCCAAGCAGCTGAGGGCGATAATGACTTAAGCTCGTCATCATATTTCTCATAAGATTTAATATATCTATGTCTTCTAAAATATGCCAACACAGATTTCCGTTCGGTTTTCTTTCAGAATATCGCGTTCTTTTAGGAACAGCAACAAATTTGGGAACATTAAATCTACCTAATCTATTGACAGTACCAAGCAATAAGTCCGTTTTGTAAAAATCCTTAATGTAATAAAAGTCCTTAGCGTTTACTGTGGCATTGATCGTATCAAAATCAATTTCATTAACGAGATTATAAAAAACTCTAATATTATATCCAAGTTTTGTTTTCCCAAATACCTGTATTATACCGTACTGTTGCTTTTCCTCTATAAAATAGGCAAAAACCTCACCTGATTTGATATTAGTAAATATGATTTTTAGAAATTCTGTTTTCGTTATTTCTGACATATTTTCACCTTTTTATTATTTATACATAGGAAGTTGAAACAAGTTACTCCCAGCCTTTAATATTTATCAGCTGTTATGTTAGCACAAATCTCACTATACGCGTCATCCTGAGCGGTAGCGAAGTTTTGCGAGTGAAACATCGTGAAACGAATAAAACCTACGTTTACGCAGGGATCTACGGAGGAGATTTGCGTAACTTTCCAAATTTAAAGTTACTTTTTACAAATCATATCAATATAAACTCTCGCTCCAATCGCAAAACTTCGCTGCCGCTCAGGATGACGTGTTGAAGTGTAGTTAGATTAAAATATTTCGTTACTCCTCATCGTGATAACCGAAGTTACCGACTGTTCTTGCGCTCTCACGCCAATTTTCCTTTACTTTCACCCAAAGGTTGAGATAAACCTTTTTACCAAGCAATTTTTCAAGGTCTTCACGCGCATAGGAGCCAACCATTTTAAGCTCCTTGCCGCCCTTGCCAACGATAATTCCCTTGTGAGATGCCTTTTCGCAGAATATCTCGGCACGAATGGTCACCATTGTTTTTTCGTCCTTAAATTCCTCAATAACAACGGCAACGCCGTGAGGGATTTCTTTATTAAGTGTTCTAAGTATCTTTTCACGAATGATCTCCGCCGCCATCTGACGAATGGGCTGATCGGTCACGATATCATCGGGGAAGAACCAATCGCTCTCGGAGAGGAATTTTGAAAGCTCGGATAGAAGCGCATCAACCTGCTCACCCTTTTTCGCGCAGATCGGCACAAAGGCATCGAAATCGCAACGTGACGCGTAAGCAGTGATAGTTTGCGCAATTATGTCGCGCGTGTAAAGGTCAACCTTGTTAAGCGCAAGAATTGCGGGAACTCCGCTTTTCTTGATATATTCCATAACGTTTTCTTCGACCTTGGTTATCTCCTTGCCCGCGTCAACCACAAGCACTACTGCGTCTGCATCGTGCATTGAGTCATTTGCCGCCTTTACCATAAAGTCACCAAGGCTGTTTTTAGGCTGATGTATTCCGGGCGTGTCAAGGAAAACGAACTGATCCTCGCCAACGGTATGTATACCGATAATTCTGTTTCTCGTGGTCTGCGGCTTTGACGAAACGATAGCCACCTTCTCGCCTAGTATTCTGTTCATAAGGGTCGATTTTCCAACGTTTGGGCGACCTACTATTGCTATAAATCCTGTTCTTTTCATTTTTTCACCTATCAGTTATTATGTAAATGCTTTATGCGTTCCAACTCACAATATGGACATTCCGATACATCAATGTCATAATCCCTGCCGCATTTATCACATCTTTTGTTTGGCATTTCAAATTTGCTGAACGTCAGCACAAATTTTGATAGCGTGTTTTCAACGTTATTAAGTTTTATCAAAGAAAGCGCCAAAAAAATTTGAGTTACGCCAAGTATCAGCCACAAAAAATTACTTGCAATTCCCACAAGCGAAATGATAACACCCAATACTAAAAATATAATCGAAACAACGCCTACCATTATTTGCTCTCCTTTGTTTTTTCATTAGCCTTAATAATTCTTTGCATTCTTTCGTCCGCCGATGAAACTCTTTTAATAAAATCACCCGTAAAAAAGAGCAGAAGCGCTATTGACCAGTGGAAAATCAACATTATCAGCCACTCACCCAAATCTCCCTCTTTCATTGCGTTTATCACCGTTGCAAGAGAATACATTCCCGAACAGAAAAAATATATAAAGCTTGCTACACTAAATACTACGCTCATAATACACCTATTTAACCGAAAGCCCAAGGCGTTCCATAATGTCGTTCTGTCTTTTTCTCATATCCGCATCATCTTCTTCACTTAATTCATGGTCATAGCCGAGAAGATGGAGCATTGAATGTGCGGTAAGGAAAGCCACTTCCCTCTCAAATGAGTGTCCAAACTCGTTTGCCTGCGCCATAGCGCGTTCAAGTGAGATAACTATATCGCCGAGATTATGACAAAGCTCGTCAAAGAAGGGCTCTTCGCTCTCCCCCTCATAGTCAAGCAAGGGGAAAGAAAGTACGTCGGTGGGCTTGTCCATATTTCTGAACCTTTTGTTAAGCTCGCGAATGCCCTCGTCGTCAACAAAAGTAACTGATACTTCTACATCGTTCTCCATGCCCTCGTAATTAAGAGTTTCAAGGATAGTGCGACGAATGAGCATCTTCAATTTATAGTGAATGGAATGCTTCTGCTGTTCGTTTTCAAAATATATCTTTAATTTCATAATTTACCTCTTTTTATAACTTTTTTGCTCGTTTCTTCTCTTTTCGGCGTTTTCCTGTGCCTTTTTCTCAAATTTATCATAAGCAAGGATTATCTTCTGCACCAATTTGTGACGAACAACGTCCTTGTCGGTAAACTGATGAATGTGAATGTCCTCGATGTCCGAAAGAATGTGAGTTGCTATCGCAAGTCCGCTTTTTTGACCGTACGGCAGGTCGGTCTGCGTCAAGTCGCCCGTGATGACCGCCTTTGAATTGAAGCCAAGACGAGTCAAAAACATCTTCATCTGCTCGGGAGTCGTATTCTGCGCTTCATCCAGAATGATGAAGCTATCATCAAGCGTTCGACCTCTCATATATGCAAGAGGGGCTATCTCGATCACCTGCTTTTCAAGCTGACGCTGGTAGTTCTCAACTCCCATCATATCGTAAAGGGCATCATACAAGGGGCGAAGATAGGGATCTATCTTGCTCTGCAGGTCGCCCGGCAAAAAGCCAAGCTTTTCGCCTGCCTCGATTGCAGGACGGGTGAGAATAATTCTTGACACCTGCTTATCTCTTAGCGCCTTTACCGCCATAGCGACCGCAAGATAGGTCTTGCCCGTACCCGCGGGACCAATGCCGAAAACAATGGTGTTTTTCTTTATCGCGTCAACGTATTGCTTTTGCCCCACGGTCTTTGCCTTTATCGGCTTACCCTTGCTTGTGACGAAAATACAATCGTCGCCGAAATTTACACTCAGCGCCTCGCCGTTGCCGTCGCCCACCATTGAGACAGCATAGCTCACGCTCTGCTCGCTTATCTCCGCCCCACTCTGTGCGATCGAGATAAGATGATTTATCACGCGCGATGCAAGCGCAACGTCACCCTCGTGACCGTCGATAACTATTGCATCACCGTCAGTCGCGCGCCTGTTCGATATGCGAACGTCAAACGCGCTCTCAACCGCCTTGATGTTACTGTCAAAGCACCCGAACACTCGGCTCGTTATTTCATTACTTTCAACATTGATTACCACTTGACTCATTTTTACCTCATAACATCAAACTCCACTTGCTTGGCGATGTCGCATATCGCTATAATATCGCAACGCAAGATATACTTGCCATTTGCAAATTCACCGTGGAGTGTTTTCTTCAATATTTGCGCATCGGGCAATTCCGCATCAATTCTTTTGCGAAGCTCCTCATACGCCTGCTCCATCGCCTCACTCTCGCTTATCTCGACCTCACACATTTCATACCCGACGTATTCGTCGACAGAAAGTGATATGGGCAATTCGCCAAGCGAGAAGGGATCAAATGTATATACATAGTTTATTATATCATAACTTGAAGGCAAATTTCTATAGTTTAAGAAAAAATTTATCGGTTTTCCGAAAAAAACAAGCGTTTTTTTCGTTATTTTTTCACCCGTTGGCACTTTTTTCGTCTGTTTTATGGGAATTTCTACCTCTATAGTATGACTAACGCGCCCCCAAACGCGCGCAAAGGCGCGCGAATAGCGCACGGGCGCCTTTTCCGTTTTGTAAACTCCGCTGACGAGCAGCTCGCCTGCACGCACAAAGTCACCTTCTTTAACTGACATAAATCCCGAATACACCTCAAGCGAAACTATCTGCGCATCATAGAGCGCAACGATATTCGCAGGGTGCGTGTTCTTCTCCTTTATCTCGGTATCAATTACCTCTCTGATCTCAACACTGGCTACCGTTCCCGAAATATTTATGCTCATCCACGCAACGTCATCGTTATCGATCATCACCCTTTGCTCAATAGAATCGGTATTAAGCTTACCAATGAAATCACCGACCGACATCCCATGCTCCGCAAGACACGCAATTATCTGCTCACTTGAAAGACGTTCGTTGCCGATAACGTCAATTCTCCAAATAACGCTCTGTGAAAGAAAAAACAAAGCAAGAGAAAGTAAGCCACCCACAAGCAAGCCCCACCTGCCACGATAGCGCGATAAATACTGCGCAAGTCCGTGGCGACTCTTTACCTTGACGCGTATCTGCCAAACCCTGCAGGCAGTTAAAATCCTGTTCTTTTCTACAGAAGGAACTCGCAGATATGCCCTTTTCGTTTCGTCATCGATTTTTATTTCGTAATACGTAAAACCATATCGCAGGCAAACATTCAAAAAATCCTCTAAATACGCGCGCGGTATCTCAAGAACGTAATAACCGAAAATCCATGAAATAAAGCTCGCCCTTTTCATTTTGAACGCCCCCTTTTCTCAAAAACAAGTGCGTCTATTGACCCGTCCACTCTCACCGTCCTGCCAAGAAACGACGAGCTGAACAAGCCTTCTCCCCGAACTGTTAAAACATACTCTCTCAGAGATAGCTTTATTTCATTCTCGCTGTAAGACACTATCCTCTCACACTCGCGCACGGTCAGCTCGCTGTTTCCCCTCATTTCAAGCGTGTCGCGCTCGGGGAGTATCTCGTCAAGCTCAAGCGCGCGACGTATCCTTCTGGTGAGTTTTTCCTTCTTTTTCATAAATCCACACTCCAAGCTAATATAATTCAGTATAATTTATGACGGAGTGTGAGGCAAAATGACTGCAAAAAAGCCAAAGATGGCGCGAAGACTTGGATTTGAAAACGGCTTTGGGATAGTTGCGTCCGTCTTTCTTATCGCATTATTACTGAAAAATTCTAACCTTGCAACCCAAGAGGTAGCAAGTGCGCTCAAGATGTGCGCGAGTCTACTCATTCCCTCGCTCTTTCCGTTGACGGTCGCCTCGCAGATCGCTACCGAAACGGGCGCAATTGATTTCGTCACAAGAAAATTCCGCGCACCCATAGCAAAGCTGTTCGGACTCAACAAAGAGGCAGTTTCTCCGTTCTTTCTCGGGCTTATCGGCGGCTATACATCGTCACTCGGCAGCGCTACTGCACTTTATAGAAACGGCAAAATTTCAAAGCGCGACTGCGAAAGCATAATTGCCATTTCAAATATGCCGAGCATTGCCTTTTTGTGTGGCTTCGTTGGCGGCGGACTTTTCAAAAGTTCAACTGTTGGTTGGATTTTGTGGGGTATAACGGTTCTCTCCTCTGTCATTTTAGGAATTATTAACCGATTTTTGTTCAAAAATAAATCAGACTCACCCATAGCTGCTACAGCTTTGCAAAATAAAAAAAGCTTTTCAAAAATCTTAGTCGACGCCATAGGACACTCGGCGCATTCAATGCTTATAATCTGCGCGTGCGTTGTGTTTTTTTCGGTGCTTATCGCGGTGTTGCGCTTTTCCATCGAAGGTTTGTCCCTGCCCAACGAAGCGAGAGTACTGCTTCTCGGCTCGCTTGAGATAACGAAGGGAGTCACGCTCTGCTACGCACTTGAAAAGGAAAGCTTGCGCGCGGTGCTTTGCGCCTTTTTTATCGGATGGTCGGGACTCTGCGTGCATTTTCAGGTAATATCGCTTTGCGACGAAGCCGATCTGTCATTCAGAAGATACTTTCTGTTCAAAGCGCTTCAAGGTATCATCTGCGCTCTAATGACCCTGCTTTTCTTTTTTTGCTTTCCCAAGCTGCTACCGTATAAATAAAAAAGCACCCGAGGGTGCTTTTTTATTTAATCATTAAAATTACAATTTATCATAGTGCCGACCTTTTCGCAATCGATATTGCCAAAGCAGCCCGCAATACTGCCAACATTTTCACAGTTAATATCGGCACTGCAGCCCGTAATTGTTTCAACCGCACCGCAGGAAATCTCGCCCTCACAGCCCGTTATCTGACCAACACCTCCGCAGCTTATATCACCGTTGCAACCCTCGATCTTTATTACATCACCACACGAAACATCACCGCCCGTGCTTGCAATACAGTCTACGTTTCCGCAGCGTATGTCGCCGCCACAGCTATCTATTCTCGTTACGTTACCGCAGGAAATATCGCCCGCACAGGATGCGATATTTTCAACGTTACCGCACGAAATGTCGCCCGAGCAATTAAGTTCATCAACATTTCCGCACGAAACGTCGCCCGAGCAGTCAAGCCGGTCCACATTGCCGCAGGAAATGTCGCCATCAACACAAGAGCCGTTAAATTTCACATTTCCGCGTATTTCAACGGCAATCTTATTAAACAGTGTAATACCCTCGTTTATTCTTATGGGAATATACACTTCAGGGTCATATTCGTCCTCTTGGATCCATTTTCTACCCCTAAATTGAAGCACACGAAGCTTACCGTCGTCAGGCACTCCGGAAAAACAAAACGTGTTCTCTCTTTCGGTGTTCGCGGTTTCTTTTTCCACTTCGATATATTTCACCTCGGGATCCTTATCAAGCAAGAGCTTGTCTGTCGTTATACCGAACAGCTCGCAAAGAGCGATAATAGACTCTATATCGGGAATCGACTGCATGCACTCCCACTTGCTGACCGCCTGAGATGTAAGATTTAATTTTTCAGCAAGACCCTCTTGAGAAAGACCAAGCTCTTTTCTGTATTTTTTTATGTTATTTGAAATATTTTCCGAAATATTCATTTTGACCTCCTTGGTTTTAAAATGCTTTGTGATCACGCTTTAAATATATCAGAACGTTGAAAAAATGTCCACATATTTTCAGTTGAATTTATATTTTTTCGTCAAAAAAGGATACAACTGTCAGTTGTATCCTTGATTTTTACCGATTTTTGATTTTTATAAATGGCTCTGTTACAAAAACAGCAACAACAAAAGCAATACACAGATACACAAATACATTGCCTATGTACGAATAAAGCGTTCTGCCGCTTGAAGCGTAAACAGTATCAAGCACGTAGCCCTCGGTGTAGATGGGTATTTCACTTATCACTCTGCCCTTGTCGGTCACTATTGAGGTGATTCCCGTATTGCCGCAGCTGACCGTATATTTTCCCTGCTCGACCGCGCGGAGAATATTCTGAGAATGGTGCATATTGAGCGCGCGGGAATCGTAGAACCACGAATCGTTTGAAGGTACGATAAGTATTTCCGCCCCTGACCTTGCCGCGCCGAGCGCGGTAACCTCGTAAATAGAGTCAAAGCAGATAAGAGATCCTATCTTTATCGCATCAGCATCACTCGTTGCGCCGAAAACGCTGAATTCCTCACCCGGGGTAATATCACTTGAAAGCATATTTATCTGTCCAAGCTGGGGCACGATGGCGGTAATGAATTCCCGCATCGGCACGTACTCGCCAAACGGCACGAGCTTGACCTTTGAATACGCCCCTATCACGCTTTCGCCGTTTTGGTAGAAGGCAGAGAGCGAATTGCGAACGATATCATTCTCTTCAACGAACGTTCCGATAATAACGGTCGCACCAAGCTCCCCGGCAAGAGCAGAAACGTGACCCTTTATACTGTCATAGCCCTTGCCCTCGACTTTGATAACTGAGGTTATATCTGCCGAAAGCACTCCCTCAGACCAGATTATAAGCTCTGCGCCGTTTTCAACTGCATCGCGGCTCTGCTTTTCATAAATTGCATAGATCTCGCTCATGGAAAGATCGTAATTCGACTGCGATTCAAGATTTCCCTGCACCGCGGCGACCTTTATGCTTCTGCTTTCATCGGCTGTCGAAACAAAGTACAAAACCGTTCCGCAAGCAATATTCGCAACAAGAAGCGCAAGTGCCGAAAATGCGGCTATTCTTCGTCTATCAGCATTGAATATTGCATAAGCGGCAAGAAAGTTGAAAAGCACGATAACAAACGTGATGAAATACGAGCCGAAAAGCGATGCCGATTGCATCATAACGGGCATTTCGGTCTGAGAAATGGCAATTCTGCCCCACGGCACTCCCGCCCAAGTGAAGGTCTGTGTCCACTCGTTCACGGCAACAAGCGCCGCAGCAACGGGAGCGAGCAATATCGGGTGCTTTTTTGATATCTCCGTTTTTGAAAACAGTGAGATAAGAACGAAAACGAACGCCGAAAAAACACTCTGCAGCATCGAAAGACCGATCCACGCAAGCGCGATTATCAAGATCGCATCAGGGGGTGTAAAGCCTGCAAATTCAAGCGGATAAAAGTAAGTAAACCAATGGAAAATAACAAGGTCAAAGCTCATATAGAATATAAATCCGTCAAGATACGCGCTCCTTGCCCTGTAGCTGCCGCTGCAGAGCTTTTTGTAAAGAACAAGCGCAAGCGGTATCATCGCAAGATACGCAAGCGCACCGAGCTTGGCAAAAATGACGGTAATTCCAAGCAGAATTCCGCTAAGCGATATTAAAATTCTTGATTTTACCTTGTCAGATAATTTCATTTTTAACTCCTAAACTAAAAAATCCTTTAAAAACCAAACGTCATCGCGAGAGAGCTTGACCTCTTTGCCCTTGAGGTAGCCAAGAGCACCGCTGTTATCATCAAAATCAAATCGCAAACGGTAGGCATAAAGCGCCTGATACTTGTATCCACGCGCTCGATCGTCCTTATTGATACCGTATTTGCCGTCACCCACAAGCGGATGGCCGATATAGCTCATGTGGGCGCGAATCTGGTGAGTTCTGCCCGTAACGAGCTCAATTTCAAGAAGCGAGGTGTCGTTTTTCTCCGCAATCACCTTGTATTTAGTAATAATATTCTTCGATCCCCTTACCTGCTTGTCAAAAATCTTAACTTGATTTTTGTCGCTGTCCTTTAAGAGAAATCCTGTCAGTGTGTCTGCACGCTTGGGCATTTTTCCGTGAACCACGCAGTAGTAGAACTTGG
>CAZLIB010000012.1:11655-15199 GCA_964559465.1 uncultured Lachnospiraceae bacterium | reverse complement strand
AAATAGCCGTAGGCATTTTCACCCTCCACCATAATCGTTGCGCTCTTTATGCCTGCCGCGTCGCCGTCAAGCCAGTCAAGGAGCTTGACCGTGTAATCGTGCGCCTCTGCCCAACGAGTTATCATTCTGTAAAGCATCTGTGCCCAGTCCTGAGCTTCAGTGCCGCCTGCACCGGGGTGGAAGGAAACGATTGCGTTGTTTCTGTCATACTGACCTGAAAGAAGAATTTCAATTCTCATTCTTTCTTCTTCCTTTTCAACAAGCTCAAGCTCGGCTTTTACTTCATCGGCATAGCCCTCTTCATTTTCTTCAATAGCCATGTCTGCAAGAGCGATGGCATCCTCAAGACGCTGTGCAAGGCCGTTAAATTCGTCAAGCTTTTTCTTACCCTGTTTTATGGATTGCAGAATCTTTGAGGAATTTGTCTGGTCTCCCCAAAAATCAGGGTCCAAAGTCTTTTCTTCCATTTCATTGACCTGCTTTGTAAGCTCATTAATGCGAAGGGAATCGCGAAGCTCGGCGATGTCCTTTCTCATACTGATCAATTTATATTTATATTCTTCCAGCTCAATAATCATTATATTACTCCAATCTGTTACAATATTAATCCATTTTATATATTATCATACTTTCCCGATTTTTGCAAGAATAATTATTAAAAAATGGCAAATACAGATGCATTTGCCATTTTGATATGTAATTATTCCAAAATTTCAAACTTATATCCAACGCCCCAAACGGTCTTAAGTACCCACCTGTCACTAACGCCCTCAAGCTTTTCGCGAAGACGCTTAACGTGAACGTCAACTGTTCTTGAGTCACCGAGGTAGTCAAAGCCCCAAACCTTATCAAGAAGCTGATCGCGCGTGAAAACTCGATTCCTGTTGTATGCAAGGAAGTAGAGAAGCTCAAGCTCCTTGGGAGGAATGTCTATCGGCTTTCCACAAAGCTTAAGTTCGTATTTCTGCAAGCTTATTTCAATATTCTCAAATTTGATGATCTCGTTGTCGCTCTTGGGGGCGGCGTGAGTACGAGTGCGACGTAGAACCGCTTTAACACGCGCGGAGAGCTCCTTGATATCAAAGGGCTTAACAACGTAATCGTCTGCGCCAAGCTCAAGCCCTAAGACCTTATCAAACGTGTCATTCTTTGTGCTTATCATTATAACAGGCTGATTTGAGACCTCACGGATCTCGCGGCATACCTGCCAGCCGTCCTTTTTCGGAAGGACTATATCAAGAAGAACGATGTCGGGGTTGTAGAGCTTAAAGCTATCAACACCCGAAAGGCCGTCATTTACAGTCTTTACTTCATAACCTTCTTTTTCAAAATAATTTTTAAGCATATCGCAAACGGCATTATCGTTATCGATAACAAGAATTTTTGTGTCTAACACGGAACTACCTCCTCGGGAAAATGTATGTAAAGTAATTTTATCCAAATTTATCATTGTGATAAAAGTATAAAATGAAAACCTTAAAAAAACTTGAAATTTTTATTATTTTCTAAACTTTTTGACCAAATTTTTATAATTATTGACAAATATCGAACATTTTTTGAACAAATTGTTAGATTTACAAAAAGTATATCATATCTTTTAACAAAATGCAAGAATTAATTAATAAAATATTAATTTTTTATTAATACAATTTTTGACAAAATAATCATTTGTTTTATATCTATTGCAAAGCTTCGTTTGATATGCTACAATATAGTATTAATTTACACTAAAGTGAATCGAAGGAGATACGAATATGAAGCTTGGTATAGAAATATCGCAAAAGACTTCTAAGATTACTGAAGGGAATTCCTTTGTGCAAATTATCAAACAAAATGTCATCACTATCATGGATCGTCTAACCTTTCCAACTGATGCGCAGAACGTTTTTGTTGACGCGCTGGATCGTATTGCCGCTGATCCCGTAGCCACCGAGTGGCTCAAGTGTTTTGTTGAGCAATACGAAACAAGTGAAAGCTCCTTCAACTACAATAGCATGCTGACTGAAGGGCAGGAGATGGGCAAGATGCTGGATATTCATGAGCATACTATGGATTTGCTCCTCTTCCTTTGCTTGTGCGAGCCGTTGCACGCCCGCTATTCGGAGCGCGGCATAGACGAAAGCATCTGGCTGAACAGTATGATGGATTTGCGCTATAAGCTCGAGGAGTGCCGTTTGGTGAAGGGTACTGTGGGTACTTTTGTTGCGCCCTGGTTTGAGGGATTTTTCAATATGACTCGCTTCGCACTGGGACGGCTACAGTTTGAGATTGTGCATACAAGGAATGACTATACCGTTTGCGGTCTTTACGTGCCCGAAGGCAGTCCTGCTATCAATATTCATATTCCTCGCACCGGAACGAGGTTGGAGCATAACGAGGTTTTGGCCTCTTATCGCCTCGCCGCAGATTGGTTTGCCGAGATTTTCCCCGACGGTGAGGCGCTGTTTACCTGCCACTCGTGGCTGCTTGATCCGTGGAATCTGACTATTCTCGCACCGACCTCTAATTTGGCTGCTTTTATCGGTGATTTTGAGATTGTTTCCCACCATTTGTGCGAGAATTATCCTGATTTGTGGCGTCTGTTTGATTGCGAATATACCGGCAATCCTGCGGATCTGCCGAGGGACTCCTCCTTGCGTCGCGCCTATGCGAATCGCGTTGCACGCGCTGAGCCCACCGGAAGTGGCCGCGGTTTCTTCCGTATGCAAAATGGAGAGATTGTTAAATAAGTAAAGAAAAAGGACGCTGTGGCGTCCTTTTTCTTTACTTATTAGAAATGAGTCGAAATGATAAAGGAAATTGTAACAAATTACAATTTTTGTAATATTTTTATTGAAGATTATGGTTGAAATGTACAAATTAATATGATATAATTTTTACAAGATGTATGTTTGTTACAATATGTATGTCGGTAATTGATCTTCTTAAAGAAAAAATAAGTAATAATTTACAAATTTTGATGCGGTTTTTCATTAACAATCCATAAAAAATTATTTATGAATAATTGATTTTAGCCGTATCCGTAAAAATTTTGCACTTGCTAAGGAGGATGTATGAAAAGAATATTTTTGACTGTAACTAATGTTTTACTTATCACTTGTATGGTTTCAAGCTGTGGCTTGATTCCGATCGCGACCACCACTACGACAACTTCTTCTCAAATTCCGCCCAAGAACGATTTGACGGGAACGTTTAACAGACCGTATGCTCCGTATTATGAAGAGGGCAAGGCATTGCTTGATGAGGATAGTTATGTTGTATATATTAACTTTGATGGATTCGCTCGCTATTACTTTGATGCTTATCTTGCAGATGAAAGTTTATCAAAGGATTCGACATTAAAGAGATTAATGAGCGAGGGCACGTTCTTTGAAAATTTAAGGAATGCTTTGCCGTCCATAACAAACCCGTGTCAAAACCAAGTGTTATCCGGTGCGACAAGCGCTGTAACAAAAAATGTTTACCGCTACTACAGCAAATCTTTAAATATGGTTGTTCAACAGGAGAGGGAAAACGCTTCCAAAATACTCCCGCAGGTGACTGT
>CAZLIB010000012.1:0-11645 GCA_964559465.1 uncultured Lachnospiraceae bacterium | reverse complement strand
GCCCATTATTTGGCGGAGCCATACTTGAACTTCAGCGACCAGGATAAATTATATATAACAACCGACAGCACTGACCCTGCTGTGGCAGGAACAGATCTTGAAGGAAGTTATCTGGATAGATTTAATCAATTAATAAAGTTGGTTAAGGGCGAGCCGTTGAAGACAAGCGGAAAAACTATTACCGTTACGGAATTACCGAGATTTATTGTTTTTTATGCGGACGATTTGGATGCCCTGGGTCATAATGAATCGGAGAAGTATGGTATTCCTCGCGCAGAAACCGAAGAGGGTAGAATGAAAAACGTGTTAACCCGCCTAAAGCTTATGGATGATAAGCTTGGTGAGTTTATAGAGGCCTGTAAGGAAAGAGGCATTTATGACAAAATGACATTTTTCTTAACAACAGACCACGGAATGTCTCCATTCGGAACTCAATCAGCGAATGACATTGAGAATTATGAATTATCTAAATTTGGCGATTTGTGTACGGATATTAAGAAATTCAACAACACGTATAACGTAGAAATGGTTGCTCCCAATCAATCGCCAAGTGCAAACACCAATGTGGTTGCCGTTAGCGCAAACTTAAACGTACAGTTGACCTTTAAAGACGGAATTACGGAAGCTCAGCTACAAACGTTAAAAACCTATCTTATGACTAAAAAGTATATTGCGAACGTCCTTACAAAGCAAGAGCTTGCCGAGATGGGCTATTGGACGGAGGCTGCGGATATGATTATCACGCCTGCTGAAAATTATTGTTTCAGCGGTCAGCTGTTTGCAAAATACATTGCACGCGGTCAACACGATTCTACTTTACCAAGCGCCAACAATGTTTTTGGCTTGGCTTGGGGCAAGGGCATCAAAAAAGGTTATGTTTATGAAGACGTTGCTTATAACTACGATTTTGGTGTAACAATGGCGGCTTGCCTTGGTGTTACATTACCAGATGCCAATGGCATAGTTTTAGATATTTTCGAAAAATAAAACGACTAAGGAGGTAGCGATTTGAAAAAAATCAACGTATGTATCGCCGGTGGCGCAAGCACGTGGACGCCCGGTATTTTAGTGGGAATGATTAAGAAGCAAAAAACTTTTCCCATTAATCGCTTAATTCTTTTTGACAATAACCCATCCCGTCTGGAAAAAATGGGGGAGTATGCTAAAATAGTTATGCGAGATTATATGCCGGATGTTGAATGCTCGTACACCTGTGATGAAGAAGAAGCTTTTTGCAACGTGGACTATGTATTCTGTCAGATCAGAACAGGTGGCTTTGCAATGCGCGAAAAGGATGAAAAGATTCCGCTTCAAATGGGCGTTATCGGACAAGAAACCTGCGGCCCTGGCGGATTCGCTTACGGCTTGCGTTCTATAAAGGATATGATTGAGCTTGTAGCTAAAGTTAGAAGATACTCTCCTGATGCATGGATTTTGAATTATACAAATCCAGCCGCCATCGTAGCGGTTGCTTTGGATAGAGCGTATCCGGATGATAAACGCATTTTGAATATTTGTGACCAACCGTTAAGTTTATTATTAGCATATTCGAGATTACTCGGAGACGTTGACTACAAGGATATGGTTCCATATTATTTTGGTTTGAATCATTTCGGTTGGTTTACTAAAATCCTGGATAAGAGCAAAAATAACGAGGACATAACTGATAGAATTAAACAAGCAATTTTGAACGAAGGCTTTGCGCCTGCCGACAAGGAACAGCGCGATCCCTCGTGGCTTGTAACATATCAGACTGTTAAAGATATGTTGGAGTTGGATCCAACGTATCTTCCTAATACATATTTGCAGTATTACTTATTACCGCGTCAAACGCTTTCTCACTTAAATCCTGACTATACCCGCGCTAATGAGGTTGTGAATGGACGCGAAAAACGTGTGTTTGCAGAATGTGATTTGGTTATTCGTGAGAATAGCTCTAAGGTATCTGCGACGATAGAGCACGAATTCAATAAGCGAGATGCCCACGGAGATATGATTGTGGAAATCGCAGAAGCTATTTTGAACGATGAAAACAGATACTATGTTGTTATTGTTAAAAATGACGGCATTATTGACAATCTACCCGGGGAGGCACTTGTTGAGGTTTTATGCCTTCTTGGAAAGGACGGGCCAAAGCCTCTTAGGGTTGGAGAAATCGGCAGCTATTATAAAGGTCTTATAGAGCAACAGTATGCTTATGAAAAATTAACTGTAGATGCATATTTTGAAGAATCCTATCTGAAGGCTCTGCAAGCACTCACTTTAAACAGAACGGTCGGTGATCAACAGTTAGCCAAGAGGCTGTTGGATGCCTTGATAGAAGCCAATAAAGATTATTTTCCGGAGTTTAAAAAATGAAATTGATTGTAAATGCTGATGATTATGGAATGAGCAAGGGTGTTAATCTTGGTATTATCGAAGCCCACAAAAACGGGATTGTTACATCCACAACCTTGATGGTGACAATGCCTGAGGTTGAACACGGCTTACTCCTTGCAAAGGATTATCCGAATCTTGGCATAGGCTTGCACCTTAATTGCACTCTTAATAAACCGTTGACTGATTGTAAAAGTTTGGTTAAAAACAACGGTGATTTTTATAAACCCAAGGAAAACCCAAATCAAGATTTGTTTGATGAAGAAGAAATATATCGGGAGTTTTTGGCTCAATATGAGTTGTTTGTCAGGTTGGTAGGAAGAAAGCCTACTCATCTGGACTCACACTTATACGCCCACCAAGTATATCCGAAGGCAAAAGCAGCCGCGACAAGGCTTGCTAATGAAAAGGGTATAGCTATACGCGAATTTCAATCAGACGGCTATAAGCAAGCTGTCTTTTACGGAGATTTCAAATATAAGGATGGGGATACGATCGAGCGGCTTATGGAAAAGCTTGTGGGTCAAGACACGCCGATACTTGATAATGAGATAGTAGAGCTGATGTGTCACCCTGCGTATATTGACAATTCTTTGTTTACTTTGTCAACGTATACAATAGGAAGGATCAAAGAGCTTGATATCCTGACATCCGAAGAGGTTAAGAACTTTATAAAGAAGAATAATATTAAATTAATAAACTTTAATGGTACGAGGTTGACTTATGTCCAAGATTGAATTAATTAACGTAACCAAAATTTACGGAGAACCAAAAAGAAAAGGCGCATTACCCGAAGGTAAAAAGGCAATTGATGATGTTAGTATGGTAATACCCGATCAAAGCTTCACAGTATTGGTTGGACCTTCCGGCTGTGGTAAAACCACATTGCTTCGTATGATTGCAGGCCTTGAAAGTATTACTTTGGGAACATTGAAGATAGGTGACGTGGATGTCACAAATCTTGAACCCGGTGACAGAGGACTTGCAATGGTATTCCAAAGTTATGCACTATACCCCCATATGAGCGTTTGGAAGAATATTGAGTTCGGATTAAAAAACGCTCACATACCTACATATGAAATTAATAAGAGAATTAAAGAAGTTTTGAAGTTAGTTAATTTGGAAGAATATGCCAACCGTCGCCCGGAGAATTTGTCCGGCGGTCAAAGACAGCGTGTTGCATTGGCGAGAGCTATCGCTAAAAAGCCACAGGTTTTCCTTATGGATGAGCCGTTATCCAACCTGGATGCTAAACTGCGCTCCACGATGCGTACCGAATTGATTCAGATGCACGAAACACTTAAATCCACATTTGTTTACGTTACTCACGACCAGGTTGAAGCAATGACTATGGGAGATAATATAGTTGTTATGGATGAAGGCGTTGTCAAGCAGATTGGTACGCCCATTGAAATTCACGACGAGCCCTCTTGTGTATTTGTTGCTCAGTTCATTGGCGACCCGGGTATGAATATTATTACCTTAGGCAGTGGAAATAAGGTTGGATTTAGACCAAGAAATATTGCTTTCGCTAAAGAGGACGAGGCTCGCGAGGAAGAAACCTGCTATGCAAGCGGTACAGTTTTAGCGATAGAAAATCACGGCTCGGAAATGCTTTATTTCATAGATATAGGCGTTGGAAAATGCTATCTTAAGAGTAGTGATAAAAATCGCAAGAGCGTGGATGATAAGGTAGTTGTTAAGTTCCCCTTCAGCTCTTGTTATGCTTTCAATAGCGATGAAAACCGTATTTATGACGAGAATAAGGTCAGGGAGGTATATGATGAATTTAGATGCATTGGTAAATGAGCTTAATGATAGTAAAAATCGTGTATTTGCCGATGAAATCTTTGCCCAAATGGACCTTCTCGATCAAGCCAAAGCTAAACTTTTAGAGGCTAAGGAAGAACATAAAGTACGATATGCAAAAGAGTCTCATAAAATCATAGAAGAAAGAGAAAAATACATATCGTTAAACAAGGGATTTGTATCAGACCACAAAAAGCTGATAAAAGACCTAAAATATAGTTCTAAAAAGCAATTAGAGGTTTTGAAGAAGGACTATAAGGAAGAGTATAAGCAAGTACAAAAAATTCCTGAGCATACCGGACGTAAGCTTAAGGACTATTATGCTCGCCGTATGGAGCAATTTAAGGATGAAACAGACAATAATTTGCCCGGTGCGGAGGAAAGAAAGCAAAGGTTTATTGCTGATTTTTCTGCTTTTAGAGAAAAAGAGCTTGCACTCGCCAAAAAAACTTCTGAAGAAAAGCTTTTACAATTAAAAGAGACGTATGACGCTAATTTTAGAGCAATTACGGAGAATACCAATAAGCTTATCAATGAAGAGAATGAAAAGCACCAAAGATTGGTTGATGAAAAGTTCAAGTCTAAGAACAAGCAGCAAATTAAAAACCTTGATGAAAAAATTAAGTTCTTAAAGAGAGAATCAGTAAAAAGAAAAGTCGAAAACAGACCTAAGGTTAAAGCTTTATCCAAAGAGTATGCTTCCACAAAAAAACTGGTTCGAGAGAGAATTGCTGAAATTAAGACCGAAAGAGCTGAGTATGCTAAGACCTTAAGTGGTGAAGATCTTGATAAATTCAACAATTTAGAAAAGCTTATCAATCAAGAAATGGCAGCAAGAACGAAGAAGACGTTCAGCGATACTATTAAGCGTAAGACTTCTAAATTAAACCTTGCCTATTTATTTGTGGCTCCCGCATTTTTAGGTGCAGTGGTAACAACAATTTTCCCATGCATATTTATGTTGCTTGCTGCGTGGTTTAAGGTGGATCTTGCAAATTTGGAAAATTCCAAATTTGTTGGCTTAAAAAACTTTGAAATGATGTTTAAATATGATACAGAGTTTCAAAAATCGATAGGAAATACCGTGCTGTATGCATTGTTTACCTTTGGATTGTTGACAGTTGTAACGATAGCAATGGCTGCGTGGTTATCAAAAAACACAAGGATTCACAATGCTGCGCAAACTATGGTGTTTACACCGCATATTGCCTCTTTGGTATCGGTTTCCATAGTATGGATCGCATTGCTCAATCCCAATGGTATCGTCAACCAGATTTTAGCTGTGTTTGGCATCGAAGGACCCGGTTGGTTGATTCAGGAAAACACATCCTTGATTTCCGTTTCTTTTGTTCAGGTTTGGAAAGACATTGGATATTACGTGTTGATAATTATTGCCGGTCTGCAGGGAATACCTGCATATGTATATGAAGCCGCAAAGCTTGATAAGGCTTCAAAAGCTACAACGTTTTTCAAAATAACGCTTCCAATGCTGACTCCTACGCTTTCCTTCGTATTTATAACTAAGTTTATTAACTCATTTAAGGTGTTTGCTCCGATCCAAATTATGACTGACGGCGGACCGATGGGTTCTTCAATGGTATTAAGCTATTGGATATATAAAGTTGGTAGAGTAGGATACAATTACGGACTTGCCATGGCAGGTGCTATTATTCTGACGGTTTTGGTCGGTACTTGTACAATTATTAACAATCGTATTTTTGCAGATAAAGGGAAATAAAAAGGAGGGGATTGAATGAGTGTGAATATCAATGAAAAAGAGATTGACTTCTCGATCACGGATGTTGATCACAGTGATGAAAGCGCGTATTCTCCCATAATACGCGAACTAACCCCTAAGCAACTGCAAAATTTACGGATAAAGAAAAGAGTTAAGTATTGCTTGAAGATTCTTAACTATTTGCTTTTGATTGGAGTTGGTCTGATTTTCGTTTACCCATTTGCATGGATGTTTGTTATGTCCTTTAGATCCTATGACGAGGCAATTTTGTTCTCTCCGGGACTGTGGATAAACGAGTGGCATTTTGAAAACTATGTGGATGCTTGGAACAAAGCCAGATTTTCAGAATATTTAGGCAACTCAATTACATTTGCAGTACTCGTGTTAGGATTGCAGTATTTCTTCATTATTCCTGCAGCTTATGCTTTCGCGCGTATGAAGTTTAAGGGAAACAAACTGTTATTTGCAATTAAACAGTTGGGAATGATGCTGCCGGGCGAAGCAACAATGATACCCATGTATTTCTTATACTCAAAGATGGGTTTAATAGATACTTGGGTAGGACTTATTTTCCCATCGCTTGTCTCAATGTTCGGTATCTATATGTTTATGAATAATTTCAAGGCAATTCCTTCTGAGATAATAGAATCCGCGCGTATGGATAAGGCAGGTCACCTGAAGATAATGCTGAAAATCATGGTGCCGATGGTATTTCCGGTTTTTGTTACCCACTTTATTTTAACCTTCATTGGAAACTGGAATACATATTATTGGGTCCTTGTAATGACTAACACGGAAAAATTAAAAACTCTGCCGGTTGCCATTACAGGTCTTTTGAAAGCGGAAGGTGTATTGCCACCATGGCACCAGGTTATGGCAGGTAATATATTACAGCTTTCGCCCATTTTGATTATGTATATCTTCGGTTCACAGCAAATGAAACGCGCATTGATTGGCGGAAGAAAAATTTCTTTCTATGGTGAAGAAAAGGGAAGTTTAATTCAAAGAATCTTCCGATTTTTTAAGAAAAAGTTTGCTCATAGCAAGGAAGCTACGATAGAAAAATAAACAATAATCAGATAGGAGAAAGATTATGAAAAAAAACACTGTACTATCAAAAATAGTGGCACTTACATTATCGTTAATAATGATAATGATGTGTATGATATCCTGTAAACCCTCTGATGACGATGAAGTCGTTGGTAACGGGGATATCTTTGATCCCAACAAAACTTGGGATGTGTACGCAGATGGACATTTGGTTTCAGCCCCCGTTGAGATCAATTATTGGTCAGCAAACTCTGCAGTTGATGTACACGGAAAAACGATGAGCGAGCTTGTTGACGAATTCAATGCTTATCAGAAAGAAAATTATCCTACATCTTTCATTAAGGTTAACGTTTCTTTCCAGGGCGGCTACGGAACCCAAAACACCAAACTCCAAGCGGCATTAATGGGCGGAAACAACCCTGAAATCGCTCAGGTTGGCGTATCAAGCTTGCCTCTGTATACTGACTCTGTTATTGACCAAAGAACAATATTTACTTTGGATCAATTAAGAGACGTAGTTCCCGGATTTTTGCAATATGCAATGCACAAGGATAAATTTGTGGGTTATCCTTACTTTGCTTCTACAAACGTTTTGGTTATCAACAGAACTTTGCTTGAAGCAACCGGTATGAAAATTCCTACAGTGGAAGAAATTATTGCCGATCCCGAAAATTCCATCTGGACTTGGGACTATATGAAAGAAGTAGCTATTGCCGTAACGGATAAATCCGATAGTAATACAGATAACCACATTTACGGTTACGCAGCAAAAGACCCCGGCTTGTACGAAATGATGTACACTCAGGGCGTACCGATTTATAACGAAACTGCAACAGAAGCACTTTTTAATAACGAGGCAGGTAAAAGAGGTTTTGAATTCTGGCGCTCCATGGTTGTTGAGGGAGCTATGTTAAATCCTGTATTAGACCCCAACCACGGCACAAGAATTCAAGGTAACTTCTCGTTAGGTAAGGTTGGTATCTTGTGTGATACGTCTTCCGTAATCTCTAACTACTATGCTAACGTAGTAGCAAATCCCGTTGCTCAAGGCCAAGACCCATTGTTTGAGCTTGACGTGTTGCCATATCCCAAGTACACAAACTTTTATGCAAACCAGTCCGGTGGCAGTCTGGTTATATTTAATAACAAATCTGACATTAAGACGAAGGCTGCGGTTGAATTTTTGAGATGGTTGCAGGCTCCTGAGCAGGTCGCAAAATTCTCTCTCAATACGGGTTATCTTCCCACGACCGGAGCGGCAAGAGAAACTGATTTGTGGAAGAACGATAATGGAATCAGACCCTATCTTGATAAGGTTTGCGAATTGATGGTATTTACTCCACCTGAAGGAGTTAAGCTTCCTTTTGGTAGAGCAAAGGCTTTGGCGGATGCAGACTTCAGTGAATACATTGAGGGCATCTGGCTTGACGATTGCTCAAGAGATATCGATGAGGTATTGCAGCAGTGCTACGAAAGGATTAACTACATATTAATTGCGAACAGTCAATAAATTATGAGAATAAGCAAGGATAAAATTACAATTAGCGTTGTCGGCGCCGGAAGCCGATCAACAGGATACCTTAATGCTCTGGAAAAATATTACGCAGGGCAGTTTGAGGTTGTTGCTGTTGCCGACCCCGATAAAGCAAGACGCGATTACTACAAAGAGCGCTTTTCCATCAAAGATGAAAATGTTTTTTTAGGGTATGAGCAATTCAATTTAGCGGATAGGTTAAGTGATGTTGTTATCATAGGAACGCTTGATGATATTCACTATGAGCCCGCAATAAGCGCTTTAGAGAAGGGATATGATTTGATCTTAGAAAAGCCCATCTCTATGAATTTGGAGGAATCTGTAGCCGTAGGTAACGTGGCAGAGAAATATCCCAATCAAATGGTAGCGGTCTGCCACGTATTAAGACATTCTCCGTTTTTTAAAACGCTTAAAGAAATTATTGATAGCGGTGAGCTTGGCAAAGTGGTTGATATTCAGCACAACGAAAATATAGGATATTATCACTTTGCGCACTCATACGTTCGCGGAAATTGGCGAAACACAAAGATTGCAGCTCCTATTTCCGTCGCAAAAACCTGTCATGATTTTGATATTTTACTTTATTTATTGGGAAAAGATATCCATTACGAATATATTTCTTCAATGGGTAGCTTAACCCACTTTACAAACAAGAACTTTGATCCATCAAAAATGGCAAAGCGTTGCGTGGACTGTAAGATGGAAGAAAGTTGTCCATATTCCGCTTTAAAGATATACACATCTCAAAAGATACGCTCCGTGGTATTTGACACTCAATCCTCAGAGAGATTTATTAATAGCTTGGATGAGCTTGGATACGGCAGATGTGTGTTTGCCTGTGATAACGATGTTTGTGACAATCAGGTTACTGCAATGCAGTTTACGGGTGGAATCCACGCTACCTTTAATATGTCCGCATTCAGTGATACCATTCACCGTTCTATCAAGATAATGTGTGAACGAGGAGAAATCCGTGGCCACGAGAAGAAGGGTGTTGTTGAAATTACCAAGTTTGGAGAAGGCACAAGAACAATTCAGCTTGAAAAGGGTGAAGGTGGACACAATGGAGCTGATGAAGGCTTTGTCCAAAATTTTATGGAAAGTTATTTACACGGCAAGCCATTTGATTCCTCTATTTCTGAATCTATAGAGTCTCACGTGGTAGCTTTTGCAGCCGAGGAATCACGCTTGCAAAATGGTAAGAATATTCATATCCCAACTTATTGGGAAAACAAGAAAAAACTAAAATAATTAAAGGAGTTGAGGAAATGAAAAAACTGATAAGTTTGATTATGGCAATAATTTTTATTGCACTTTCGATTACTGCCTGCTTCAACATTAATCAGCCCGGATCGACTACGTCAACTAACTCCGGAATGAATGATACTTTTTCGGTTTACTTTTTGACAGGTATTGATTTGTCAATTGATTCGGTAGAGGTGGAAGCAGGAAAAACCGTAAATGCCCCAACCTTTACTCCGGTTGATCACTATACCCTGGAAGGTTGGTATCTTGACGAAGAATACACGACAGAATGGAATTTTGAAACCGACGTAGTAACACAAGACACAATTTTGTATGCTAAGTGGGATTTTGAACCGTATGAGTATTCTATTAAGCTTCCAACAACCCACCTGTTGCCAAATGCAACGGAAGCAGATATAAAAGTAGTGGAGGGGGCGCCCGAATTGTTGATTTTGGAAGTGGTTCTTGATTCTTCCGATTATTATATGGGCTCTGCTATGTCCAACTACGAATACATTAAAGTATTCAACAATACTGAATCCGAATATAACCTCAAGGACCACAGAATCGTTTTGGCTAACCCGGCGTCCGGTCAAAATGGTGAAACAGAGGATGCCAGAAATGGTATTTTGCCTTTGGTCACCAACTATTTGTTTATGGGCTATATTGATGAGGACTTCATTATTCCCCCTCTTAGTACAGCTTTGATTTGGATGAAGCCCTATTACTGGACAGCGGGCTCGGGTACAAACGCTTACAATAAGCCCTTCTCAGCGAAGCTTATCCATACAACTACTGCCGGTCAAAAAGGTTGCTTTGAACAAACTATTGATGATTTCTGCGAATACTGGGAAATTCCCGAGGGCACAGCTAACGTATTGGAATTGACTAATATGGGATTTATCGGTAAGAGAGATATAGCGACTGCAGGCACTGATGATTTCTATCCTATCTATTCCCCGGGTAGCGGTACAATGTACACTCATTTGAACGGAGCTTTGTTGAGAAGCATAGAGATTCAAAAGCTTAATACTAACAACGGTGAAATCAAAGCCGACATTTTGAACAAGTATTCAGAATTATCTCCCGAAAAGCAGGCAAGCCCTGATTTCCTTTATGGAAAAGAGTGCTTTAACGTTCTTGAATTGAGGTATACTGCAGACGATTCCGTTGTGGATGCTTATCTTCCGGAAAATATCGTTAAGTATTTTGAGCCTATTGTTAGAGCGACATTCTGTGGCAGAATTGACACGTCAACTATGACGCTCGGTCAGACTTACGTTGATTTTACCGGCGCTAAAAATCCGGGTGTAAAGTATTGGGATCAGTGTACAGGTCTTCAGTTCAGACCTCCGATTGAGGGACAGAGAGTTATGCAATGGCAGCTTCCCGTTAATGAATTGCGTTGGTATAATACATATATGACTCCCTCTCAGAGAGAGCTTTTGAGATTGTGTACGGATATTATTAAAGATTACCGTTTCGAAAACACAACAGTTCTGGTGGATGTTGACCCTGATTTGAATCCAATCGATTTTAAGACAAACGAAATCAAATCGCAAAACAGACTCAATGCTGCAGCACCGTTGGATATTAAGTTAATTAATTTGGTACGTCCAACTAACGATCAGTAGTTTTTGGCATATTTATTGTATCTAAGGGGGCAAAATGAGAAAGACAAGATATTTAATTTCGGCTCTTATATTGACCGTATTAATTGTATTTTCCTTATTCGCCTGTAGCGCAAAAGTGCCAAGGGTGGTTTCCTTAAATTCTCAAACCGGTATTTATGTTAAAAATGACTCGGACGATATTATATTAAACGGTGAAAGTATTTCGGTCTATAAAACATATTCCGATAATATTACGTTAGAATTTGAAGGCTATCACATT
>CAZLIB010000011.1:0-15558 GCA_964559465.1 uncultured Lachnospiraceae bacterium | reverse complement strand
TTAAGGTGCTTGATTCCTGCCTTTTTGCAATTCTGGCGAATGACCTTGGCAAGCGGGCAAACGCTCGTTTTGTAGATATCTGCCACCTCAAACGCTGCAGGGTCGAGCTTGTTGCCCGTGCCCATTGAGCAGATGATCGGCACTCCTGCCTCGTTTGCGCGCTTTATAAGCTCCATCTTGCCCGAAACCGTGTCGATGGCGTCGATAACGTAATCGTAGTTCTTGAAATCGAACAGATGTGCCGTGTCGGGAAGATAGAAGATAGGATATTTATTTATTTTTATATCGGGATTAATGCTCAGGGCGCGCGCTTCTGCCACGTCGACCTTCTTCTGACCAACGTTCGCGGCGGTGGCAAGTATCTGGCGGTTGATATTTGATACGGCGACCTCGTCGCTGTCGATGATATCTATCTCGCCGACGCCCGCGCGCACAAGTGCTTCGAGCGCATAGCCGCCGACTCCGCCAATGCCGAAAACGGCAACGCGGCTTTTTTTAAGCTTTTCAAGCGCCTCTGTGCCGAGGAGCATTTCGGTTCTTAAAAATTTTTCCATATTTTATCCTTCTGATTTTTTATTGGAGTTTTGATTTATTGCGCACCTTGTTCGCGCGAACCAAGCGATAAAAAAGTTTTCGTCCACCTTTTTCAAAAGGTGGCGGGGTCAAGGGCGAGTAGCCCTTGTATTTGCCCATTTTCTTTTTGTAAAGCTTTTTCTTTTGAGAAAATAGGTCCAAAGAAAAGCTAACAAAAGAAACGGCCGATTTTTTTGCGCTAACGCCACGCAGGCGCGCGCTTTTGAAAAAGCGCGGCAAAACAACAGCGCAAAGCGTAGTGCGAACATTCCCGATAAATCCCAATTTATTGTTAAACAATACCGATATATATCATCAAAACTGATATATCCGCAGGGGAAACTCCGCTTATGCGAGATGCCTGTCCGATAGTGAGTGGGCGCACGCGTGAGAGCTTTTGAACTGCCTCAATGCGAAGCCCCTTTACTGCCTGATAATCTATATTTTCGGGTATTCTTTTTTCTTCAAGACGGGTGCGTCGGTTGACCTCTGCGATCTGTCTTTTTATATAGCCCTCATATTTAATTGAGATCTCGGCGGTCATTCTCACATTGCGCGGAAGGGCGGGACGGTTATCGTCAATCTCTGCAAGCTCGTCGTAAGTGAGCGCTGGACGGCGCAAAAGCTCGGCAAGGGAAATTCCCGTTGCAACGGTCGTAAGTCCTCTTGCTTCCAAAAAAGGATTTGCCGCAAGGGGAGAGATGAATGTCTTTTCAAGACGCTCGATCTCCGCGTCGGTGAGAGCCTTTTTATATAAAAATTTCTGATATCTTTCTTCATTTATAAGACCTGCGCGGTAGCCGATCTCTGTAAGACGGCGGTCTGCGTTGTCCTGACGGAGAAGCAAACGGTATTCCGAGCGAGAGGTCATCATTCTATACGGCTCGTTCGTTCCCTTGGTGACAAGGTCGTCAATGAGCGTTCCGATGTAGCCGTCGCTGCGCTTAAGCACTATCTGTTCCTTGCCAAGCAGCGAGAGGGATGCGTTAAGACCTGCGATAAGGCCCTGCGCGGCGGCTTCCTCATAACCCGAGGTGCCGTTGAACTGACCTGCGCCGTAAAGTCCGGCGATGCTCTTGTATTCAAGGGTCGCGTAAAGCTGAGTGGGGTCGGAGCAATCGTATTCTATTGCATAGGCATATCGCATTATCTCCGCGTTTTCAAATCCCGGGAGCGAGTGAAGCATCTTATGCTGTACGTCTGTCGGGAGCGAGGTCGAAAAGCCCTGAATATACATCTCCTCGGTGTTCTCGCCCATCGGCTCAACAAAAAGCTGATGCTTTTCCTTGTCGGCAAAGCGCACTATCTTGTCCTCAATGGAAGGACAGTAGCGCGGACCTGTGCCGTGTATCTGACCCGAGTACATTGCCGAGCGGTGTATGTTTTCTTTTATAATATTGTGTGTGTTTTCGTTTGTGTATACGATGTGGCAGGGTATCTGCTCAAGACCGTCAAAGTAATGCTCGTCGGTGAGAGCCGAGTATGGGGTGATAACGTCCTCGCCTGCCTGCAGCTCAAGCGCGTCAAGATCTATGCTTGAGCGCTTAACACGTGCGGGAGTTCCCGTTTTGAAGCGCATAAGACGAATGCCCTCGCGCGTAAGCGCTTGCGAAAGACCGCCGCTTGCGGCAAGAAGTCCGTCGGGGCCCGAAGAATAATTGCGGTCGCCAACGAAGATACGGCTGTCAAGGTAAGTGCCGGAGCAGATTATCGCGCGGTCACATTCCCAACGCTCGCCGAGCGCCGTTATAACGGCAGAAATGCGCTTTTTGCCGTCACGCTCGACCGTTTCTATATCGCAAATCTCGCCCTGCACAAGACGAAGATTGTCCGTCCCTTCGATCAGCCGCTTCATAAGCGACTGATATTTTTTTCTGTCTGCTTGTATTCTCTTGGAATGAACTGCCGCGCCTTTGCCGAGATTGAGCGTGCGCGATTGCAGGGTTACCCTGTCTGCCATCTCGCCCATAACGCCGCCAAGCGCGTCAATTTCAAATACGAGATGACCCTTTGCAGTTCCGCCTATCGACGGATTGCAGGGCATATTTCCTATTGAATCAAGTGAAATTGTGAAAAGTACCGTATCAAGACCAAGTCGTGCAGAGGCGATCGCCGCCTCAATTCCCGCGTGTCCTGCGCCTATTACGGCAATTTGTGTTTTGAGAGAAGTCATATGATCTCCTGTTGGAAGTTACAATTTATAGATTGCCACTTTTTGAAAAAAGCGGCGCAAAAACTTTTAATCAGCTTCGCGGTAAAATTTTGCGCAAATCGTGTTACAAGGTAACACATAACGATTTTCTCCCTTGTCGAAAATCTATGATTTGCTACCATTTGAACAGACACACTGTTCGTGCTAATCTAAAGTATGTTATGTGAGTGAATTTTAGAAAATTAATCTGTAAGGAATGGTCGAAAATTTACACAAGGTTTGCTCAAACCCCTGTTATAAAAAGGTTTTTGTCTACTTTTCCCTCAAATAAGCTCCGATAACTGCAGCATCTATCATTGAAACCGATGCACCCGAGGTGCCGTTTTCGATAATCGAGGTAACGACGATCTGCGGATTTTCCATGGGGGCAAAAGCTGTAAACCAGCAGTTTTGCGCTCCGCCGCTGATCTGTGCAGTGCCCGATTTGCCGCAAACGGTGTCACTTATTCCGTATCGGGTATACATATTATAGGTTGCGGTGACTGAATTATCGACCATGCTTTTCATTCCCATTTTAATAGTATTCAAGGTGGAAACGGATATATTTACACTGCTGAGTATCTGCTTTTCGTACTGATAGACCGTCTCTCCCGAGAAGGTTCGAACGGAGTGAAGAAGGTGTGTGGCATATCGAGTTCCGCCGTTTGCTACGGTTGCGATATATGAGGTAACCTGCAGGGGAGTGTATTCGTGAATTGACTGACCGATATAGGAGGAGGCTTCCTCGTATGCGGTCCAATTTGATGAATTATCGGGGCAGGCAATCTGACCGATAAGCTCGCTTATTTCAATTCCCGTGGGCTGACCGAGTCCAAGTGCTTCGCAGTAGCCCTTCATCGTATCTATGTCAAGGTAATCGTATCCGGTCTGTATAAAGAACGCGTTACAAGAGAAGGTCAGTGCCTCTATAACGTTCAAGCTTGACGCGGAATAGGTGTTGTGGTTCTCACATTTTATGCTTATTCCGTGCTGGGTGTAGCCATGATTGCAGGTTATATATGAATATGAATTTATTGTCTTCTCCTCAAGTCCCGCAAGCGCGACCGCCACCTTAAAGGTAGAGCCGGGGGCATAAGTCGCATAGATTGCACGGTTTAGAAGCGGCAGATACTCGTTTGAGACAAGTGAATTATATTCCTTTGAGAATGTTGTCAAGTCGTAGGTTGGGTAGGAAGCGATGGCAAGTATGTCGCCCGTGTTGGGATCTACTGCTACGCTTGCACCCTCATTTTTATTGAACGACCTCATATATTCTTTAAGGGCATCCTCAGCGGCTATCTGCGTGTCAATGTCGATGGTGAGGTAGACATCCTTGCCTGCGATCGGCTCAAGCGTAACCTCCTCCTTGATGATCTCGCCGTCGCCGTTGCGCGTTATGGTGAGAATACCGTCCTTGCCGCAAAGATATTCTTCAAATTCTGCCTCACAGCCGTCAATTCCCACGGTTGCGTTGATATCGTAGCCAAGCTCCCTGTAGTATTCCCAGGTTTCAGCGGTGATGGGACCTACTCTGCCAAGAATGTGAGAGGCATAGCCGGGATACATATACGTTCTTTTTGAGCTTATTTTATCCGAAACGCCCAGAATGGAAAGCTCCTTTATGTAGGTGACAAATTCAATTCCCACACCGCTTGCAATGCAATACGGATTGACGGAGCTGAACTGCATTCTGAGCATATCGTATCTTACGCGAATGAGCTTATTTATCTCGTTGTTTGTAAACAATGGAGCGCCGTTTTCGTCCGCTTTGTTATATTTCCAACGTGAAACGAAATATTCGGTCAGCTCTTCGGCGCTCGCCCCCTCCATATCAAGGTCTGCAAGCATCTTGTTAAGGGCGTTATAGGTTGCAGTGCCTTCTGTCAGCGCCTCTGTTGAATAGGTGTAATTTGGGTATTCGCCCGCAAAAGGAAAAAGATCCGATGTGCGGAACTGATTGTTCTGTGTTTCGCTGATGGCATCAAGCACTGCAAGAATTGTATTATTAAAGCCCTCAACGTCGTCGGGTATATAGTTGTAGTCAAAAAGTATATCGTATGCGTAAGAGGTAGTGACCAGAACGTTACCGTTTCTGTCACAGATATTGCCGCGAAGCGCCTGAATTACCTGCGTTTCGGTGGTATAATCACTCTCTGCACGAAGATCATCGGTCTTTTGGCGGTCAAATTGCAAATTCATAAGCCGCGCAATGAAAATTACGCAAACGAGTGCGAAAACGGAGGATAAAATTATATATTTTTGGTTTTTGTTCTTTTTTACGGTCATATAATTTTTCCTCCTTTCGTTTTTTACATGTGATATTTATGCGGCAAAGGTATTGATTGCCATAAGGATCAGGCAGGCGGTTATTAGCGCCACCGTGCCGGGGTTGAAGAAGATCGCATCCGCGCCCATTCCCTTTGGAAAGCGAACCTCTCCTTTTTCAAATCTAATATTTCTAATGTTTTTGGTCAAGGTAAATATTCCGATGCCTACCATGAGAAGCATCAAAAATTCATAAATACCGAGGAGTGTGATGGGCATTGCATTTGCCATAATATATTCCTCAGAGAGAGCCCCGTCGAGTGCGAGCTGAATAAACTCTTCGTAATTGAAGAGCGAAAGAATGTATGATGGGAGAACTCCGCAGAAAAGGTTGATGAATATATGAAGCAGAGTTGAGTAGATTATCTTTCCCGTTTTTACGTAAATGTAGGAAAATGCCATACCAAGGAAAAAGGCATAGAAGAACTGATAGAGATTTCCGTGAAAGAGACCGAACATAAGTGCAGGTAAAAATATCGCCACTGCTTCGCCGTATGGTGTAAGTCTATCGATAAAGAGCTTTCTGAACATAAGCTCCTCAACTATCGGACCTATGATTCCAACGATCGCAACAGAAACAAAAACATTTGTATTGCTAAGCATAATATCAACTGCGTTTTCGGGAGCTCTGCCCAAAAATGCCTCGATATAGGACATAAGAATTGTGGAGATATAATTTCCCACGTACATAATGAACATAGAGATCACACCGTACTTTAAAAAGTTCTTAAGGTCCAGCTCCTTTTTCGCAGGTGCTTTTGCGGGCACTCTTTTAAGCATCAATATGAGAATGGGGAAGGCGATTGCATATTGAATAAGCGAGCTTAGTATTATTGAGAGATTTGGGTCCGAAAGAAGATTCGGATCGTAAGAGGCGAATAAGAGGCTTGCTCCAACGACCAAAAGCTCTACTGTTATCATATAAACTAAATATGAAAAACCGAGCCTTGAAAAAGTGCGCTTATGAGCTGCTCTTTCTTCGTTCGTCATTTCTATTTGAGGTTCGTTTGGGTTAAGGTTGAAATTATCGTTCATTGTTTGTGATCCTTTCTTGATATTGATTTTTGTGTTAGGAGTTTAATAGGGCCTATCAAAATGATATATGAAACAGAGCAAAAAAGCATTGATGAAGCAAACTCGGGTACTACCGTATATGCAAATATGCCGATGATACTGAAGCTTTGCGCCGAAAGAGATGCTTCAAATATATTATACATTCCCTTAATGCCAAAGGCGAGTGCGGAGAACGCAAGAAACGATGGGTAATTTTTGCCAAAAACATGCTCGGATATGGTCCAGAATATATATCCGCATAAAAATGAGAATACAAGATACAAAGGATATGAAAATCCGCCGAGCGCGCAATAGAAGAAGCCTGCTATGATGCCGCAAATAGTTGATACCTTGTGCTCCTCGTGCATAGCAAGAGTCAAGACAGAGGCAAGCAAAAGATCTGGCGTTGCGCCAAAGAGAGTTACCTTTGAAAAAAAGCTGACCTGCAAAACAGAGATAAAAAACAGGATAACGCCGTAAAGAAGGGATTTGTATGCAATGATTCTCGATCGTGCGGCTCTTACTGCGTTTGACATACTTTTTCCTCCTTTTATAGTTATCAATATAATATAGTAATTATATACCATTCTAAATTATACAACAAAATATATGAAAAATCAATGGAATTAATAAATATTTAAAAAACAAAAAACCGAGCCTGACAGACTCGGTTTTTTATTCAAATAGTATCAGTCAAGCGTTGCAAGTCTTGCAAGGCACGCCTTGCACACCTTTTTATCTTCGAAGCTGACAAGATCCTCGCTTGAGCCGCAGAAGGTACAGGAGCTGTCGTACTTTCTGAAGACGATTTTATCACCCTGCACGTATATTTCAAGCAAATCCTTTGTCTTAATGTCAAACGCTTCACGGATCTCCATGGGGATAACCACTCTGCCGAGCGCGTCAACGGGTCTTGTAATGCCAGTAGATTTCATTGCTAAAACTCCTTGTTTGATTTAATTTAAGGCGAATATTACCATTCTGTAACTGTTCAAATTATACACCATTGCTTTTTACGTGTCAAGAAAAAAAGTGAAATTTTGGCGTGTTTTGAATATTTTTGTCACTTTACACAAAATATTGTTTTTGATATTGCTCATTTTAAAAAACGGCAGATAATAACATCGGGTCGATGCGTGACGATATATGTCAAATCTTTTTTGTTGACAAATGCTGATTAATCGGGTATAATAAAAAAGATGAATTGTTCGTAAAAAACGAGTTTCCTTGCCCCTTGCCCTGTGCGGTGTGGTCGGTTTAGTCCGCAGAGAGGAGGGGTATCAAAAGGGGACTTTATATTTCAAAAAACCGCGCCGAGGCGCGGTCCTTCTGCGCGTTTTGCGCAATATGAAATTTGTACAATTTACATAGAAAGGAAGTGACTTATTTAAATGAAAAAGGAAAAGCTTCAAAACCAAACGGGCGAAGATAAGGTAAAAGCGCCCGTGCACAAAAGAAAAAAAGACGGCAAAAAGAAGCAGGCGACAAAAAAAGAAGTGCGAGAAAAGCTGGCAAGACTTCAAAGTGAGGCGCTTGAAGATATCGATAATACTTCTAAGAATCAAAAGGAGGAAAAAAGGAAGGGCACGGCGCCCACTCCCCCCAAAAAATCTGCCAAGAGGACTCAAAAATCATTAAAAAAGGAATCGCAGACAATGGTATCTCCCGCTATCGCGAGAAATGAAGGTTCTAAGGTGCGTATTATCCCTCTTGGCGGTCTTAATGAAATAGGAAAGAACATAACCGTTCTTGAATGTGGCGATGATATAATCGTTATTGACTGCGGATTCGGTTTTCCCGACGAGGATATGCTCGGTATAGATCTTGTTATCCCTGATTTCACTTATCTTCGCGAAAACTCCGACAAGGTGCGCGCAATAGTACTCACACACGGTCACGAGGACCACATTGGTGGTATCCCTTATCTTCTCCGTGAGATAAACGCTCCTGTTTACGGAACGCTTTTGACTCTTGGAATAATTAAAAACAAGCTCCTTGAGCATAAGCTTCCGTTCGATGCGCAGCTAAGAGTTGTCAGCGCAGGCGACACCGTTAAGATGGGAACTAATTTTGCGGTTGAGTTTATTCACGTAAATCACTCTATTGCAGACGCCTGTGCGCTTTGTATAGATACTCCTGTAGGAAAGATATTCCACACGGGCGACTTTAAGCTTGATCTCACGCCTATTGATGGCGAGGTGATGGATGTGACTCGCCTTGGCGAGCTTGGAAAGGAGGGAATAGAGCTCCTTATGTGTGAAAGCACGAATGCCGAGCGTCCCGGATATACGCCAAGCGAGCGCAAGGTTGGTAAATCACTTGAATATATCTTTTCAACTCAGCAGGATAAGCGTATAGTTATTGCAACCTTCTCCTCAAACGTTCACAGAGTTCAGCAAATAGTAGATACCAGCGTTCGTCACGGAAGAAAGGTGGCTATCACAGGCAGAAGCATGCTCAACGTTGTCGGTGCGGCGACGGAGCTTGGCTATATGAATATTCCCGACGGAGTTCTTATTGATATTTCCGAGATAAAGAGATATAAGCCCGAGCAGATCACCATAATCACAACGGGCTCACAGGGCGAGCCGATGAGCGCGCTTTACAGAATGGCGTTTTCCGATCACCGTGAGGTTGCGCTTGGCAGGCAGGACGTCGTTATTCTTTCATCAAGTCCTATTCCCGGCAACGAAAAGCTGATAAGCAGGATCATCAACGAGCTTTCAAAGAACGGAGTGACCGTGCTTCACGATGCGCTTGTAAGCGTACACGTTTCGGGGCACGCGTGCCAAGAGGAGCTTAAGCTTATGCAGGCGCTCCTTAAACCGAGATATTTTATGCCGATACACGGCGAATACCGCCATCTCGCTGCAAATCGTGAGCTTGCGCTTGAGATGGGTATGGCAGAACGCGATATTTTCATATCGGATATTGGCAAGGTGCTTGAAATAAGCTCTAAAGGAGCAAGATTTGTAGAAAGTGTTACTGCCGGAAAGGTGCTCGTTAACGGAAATAGCGTTGGTGAGATTGGCAATATAGTGCTTCGCGACCGCCGTCATCTCTCCCAGGACGGACTTATCGTTGTTGTTGCGGGAGTTGACCTTCACGCAAAGCTTCTCATGTCGGGTCCCGATGTTGTTTCGCGCGGCTTCGTTTACGTTCGCGAGGCGGACGAGCTGATGAACGAAATCAAGGAGGTTGCCAACGATTCCATCAACGATTACCTCGACCGGGCAAAAATGGTCGACAGGGCGGCTATCAAGATAAAACTCAAGGAAGATTTATCCAAATATATCTACTCGAAGACCAAGCGCAGACCCATGGTTCTCCCCATCATTATGAACTCATAAGGAATTTTGTGTAAAAACGACAAAGTACACTACAATTCACATATTATTCATAATTCGTTCAAAATGCAATAATATAATAAAGATATAATGTTTCTATTAATGCCTAATACAAAGGAGAGAAAAATAAAATGGCACAGGTTAAACCCGTAAATAAAAAGAAAATGAGTGGTCCCAGTCTTGCGGCATTGATCGTTTGTGCAGCGATCTTGCTTGGACTTGTGATTTCACTTTTGGCAGGAAGCGGCTTGTTCGTTCGCGTCCAGAAGGGAGCATCATCAGAGAACTTTGAGATCAACGGCTCTATGATGTCCTATTATACGAACTCTTACTATCAGAGCTGGTATTCAAACTATTATTACTACATCTTGTTCGGATACATCAGCTTTGATCCCAGCACCCCTCTTGACGAGCAGTATACTGACTCCACAAAGACGCAGACATACTATGATTATTTCGTAGAGGGTGCTACTACTAACGTAACAAAGATCCTTAAGTATTGTGAGGCTGCAAAGGCAGACGCAGAATTTGATTTTGACGCTGTTGAAGCAGAAGCAACGACATACGCAAAGGACACTATCAAGTCTCTTAAGGAAACTGCAAGAGAAAGCGGCTATGATTTTACAACCTTCCTTCGTCAGAATTTTGGTCAGTACGTAAACGAAAGCGATCTTAAGAATTCTATTATTCTTGAATACATCGCAAGCGAATATTCTGAAGTAATGTACAATAGAATTTTTGATGCTATGACTGACGATCGCAAGGCAGAATATTTTGCAGATAATCTTTCATCCTTCATTTCTGCAGGTTATCTTACCTTCTCTCTCAGCCAGACGGTTGAGCCCGAAACAGTAGATGAAAAGGCGTATGAGCTTGGTAAGGAAGATCCTGCATACCTGGAGGCTGTAGAAAAAGCAAAGGAAGATGCAAAGAAGCTTAATGAAATGAAGAAGATCTCCGATAAGGCATTTATCGACAAGCTTGCAAAGGCAACAAGTGCTGAAGAATTCAAGCGTTACCTTATCGAATATAAGTATGATGAAAACTTTGAATCGGCGTATGAAACAGCGGTAAAAAGCTTTGCGGACTCAGACAAGCCCTCTGAAGAAACTTGGAAGGCATTCGCTGCAGAGGTTAAGCAGGCGATTATAGACGCAGTGATAGCAGGCGAATCAGACATTACAGTCGAGGATGAAGCAGATGAAACTGCCGACGGCGAGGAAACAACTGAAACAACAAAGTGGGAAACGGCAAAGAAAACACTTCCCGCGTCCGTTATTACAAAGCTTAAGAGTGTTATCACGAGCGCAACAAAGACAGCTTCCTATACACTTGATACAGATCTTGGTAAGTTCCTTTTCGCAGGCGTAAAGGATAAGTACGGAATTGAATATGCTGAAGGCGAAGAAAAGGGTGAAAGCGCTAAGGTTAAGGATTACTTCATCGATGAAAAGGAATTCAGCGAATCCGAAAAGGAAGAGGCCGAAGCTATCGGTAAGTACACCTACACAGTTTACTACGTAACAGAAGAAGCCTACAGAGATGAGCTTATGCTCAGAAACGTTGGTCACATTCTTTTCCAGGTGGACGAGGATGGCGAAACAGAGGGTGCATACACGACTTGGGAAGAAGCTAAGGAAGCTGCTGAAGCGGTTCTTGCAGAAATTCAGGCAACGGCAAAAGACGGCGTTGTTGAAAAGGATGTGTTTGAAACCTTTGGTAACGAGCATACAAACGACTCCAGCGTGTTCTATGAGGACGTTAACAAGGGCGAGATGGTTGAAGAATTTGAAGAATGGCTCTTCGCTGCAACTACAGTTGGTGAGGTAGGTCTTGTAAAGACAGAGGATTACGGCTACCACATCATGTTCTATGACGGTGAAAGCGACTATGCTTGGAGAGTAAGCGCGCACACAAGCGCAACCAACGAAGACCTCACAGCTTGGTATGAGGCACTTCCTTACGAGGTTACTATCAATACAAGCATCTTTAGCAAAATTCTTGGTGACTAATTTAAAATAATAAAATGGCACGGCTTGACCGTGCCATTTTGGTAAGGTTAATTATGGTACTTGATAAAAAACAAACTACAATAGCATACCGCTGTCCTTGCTGTGGTGCGGGCGTTATGAGTATGATCGATATCTTCACGCTTTCAGCGCCTATGATTAAGCTCAAATGCGACTGCGGAGGCAGTGAGATGACGGTCGTAAAGCAGGCTGACGGAAAGATACGTCTTACTGTGCCCTGTATAATCTGTCCTAAGCCACATAGCTTTCTTGTTAGCCCTAATGTGTTCTTTGGCAAAGAGGAGTTCTTCCTTCAGTGCCCATATTCAGATATGAACGTGTGTTACCTTGGTGAAATGGACTATGTTAAGGCAAATCTTGCAAAGGGCGAGCTTGAGCTTATGGAGCTTATGGAGAAGCACGGAGTTACGGACCTTTCTGCCTTTCGCGAGGCAAATGAGGACGATCCTGACGAGGCGCTTGACAGCGAGCTTACGCAGAGCGTGATATTCGTGCTATCGGAGCTTGAGGAAGAGAACAATATATTTTGCAAATGTAAGCACTCGCATGAGATAGATCGGGAAAAATACGGCTTTGAGGTCCGTTCTGACGGAATTCTTGTCAAATGCCGTGACTGCGGAGCAGAGAGAGTTATCCCGACGGATAATTCACTCAATACATATGCCTTTTTAGAGGCAGACGCACTTTATTTGGAGTAGCCGTTAAGCTAACCGTTAATTTAAAGAGCAAAATCCTCACACATTTTGCATCACGTCATAAAATGATAATAAAGCAAGCCAAAGGGTGTTTTCGACAAACCTTAAGCGTGCTTACAAAATCATTTTAATTAGTTGCGGAATGGGCAAGGTTAAAAAGGGTCCGCTTCGCAACAGAAACGGAGCATATATGAACAACTGCCTTTGCAACCTTTTTGACAACGACTATATCTGGCTTCTTCTTATCGCGCTTCTTATTATTACCTGCTGCTGCGGTAGATAAAGTTAAAAGAAATTAAAACTAAAAAGGAGTGCTTTTGCACTCCTTTTTGGTTTTGGAAATGATTAATAATACAAGCGATTTTATATTATGTATTATCTCAAAAGAAAGAAAAGACTTGCTTGTGCGAGATTTTTGCGCTGTGAATCGAAAAAGTCGGTCGAAAGCCCGACCGACTTTATCTTTTTTCGCGTACGAAGCGGATCCCCTGTAAAATTACCTTTTTTGCATCTTCTGCTGCTTCTCGCGTGGTTGCCGAAAGTCCCGCAAGGGGATATTCGATGCCCATTTGTTTATACTTGCTTTCACCCATAGTATGGTAGGGAAGAACGTCAAGTGCGCGTAAGTTTTTTAACCCTCCGATAAATTGACCAAGGGCAAAAAGATGCTCTGCTTTGTTGGTATATCCATCTACTATCACGTGACGGATCCACATCGGTATATTTTTGTTATCCAAATATTGAGCAAATTCGAGGATCCTCTCGACCGAGTGACCTGTGAGCTTTTTGTGTATATCGGGATCAATGTGCTTTATATCAAGCATTACGAGATCGCAGATGTCCATAAGTTTGTCGAGCTTCTGTCGATATTCCGTATCGTTTGTTGTATACGTTATGCCCGATGTATCGATGCACGTGTGTATTCCCTTGCCCTTTGCCAATTTGAAAAGGGCTAACAAAAAATCGATCTGCAAAAGAGGCTCACCGCCTGTTACTGTAATTCCTCCGTCCGTATAGAAATGACGATTATTCCAATATTCTTCGATTATCTGTTCCGGAGATACGGGAGTACCTGCCGACATATCCCACGTATCAGGATTGTGGCAATATAAGCATCTCATGGGACAGCCCTGCATAAACAGGACGTATCTTATGCCCGGGCCGTCAACTGTGCCAAAGCTCTCTTTTGAATGTATATATCCTACCATGCAGAGCTCCTTTCGTTTATAATTTGCAAACGGCGGTAATTACACCGCCGTTTTTTTCATTACTTTAATTAAATCTGTTCGTGGAATGTGCGCGAAATTATCTCGTCCTGCTGCTCCTTTGTGAGCTTTACAAAGTTAACGGCATAACCGCTTACACGAACGGTAAGCTGAGGATACCTTTCGGGATGCTTCTGTGCATCAAGGAGTGTTTCACGCGTGAAAACGTTAACGTTGAGATGGTGTCCGCCCTTTTGAACGTAACCGTCAAGGAGTGAAACAAGATTATCTATCTGACTTTTTGTTGCTGCCATAATTATTTTCCTTTCGTTGTATTAAATATAGCTGATTAACCGTTGTTTTCGGTGAACTCATTTCCATAAATATCTTCGTCGAGACCTTCAAAGAGAGTAGGAGTTGAGCAAGCACCGTTTACGCAATCAATATTGATTTCAATATCGCCTACAAAGACCTGATCATCCTTGCCGAGCGCGTCGGGAATGATCGAGAACGTATTGGAAATACCGTCCTGAGAATCAATGAACGGAAGCTTTGCAACCGATGCAAGCGATGCGATAGCGCCATGAGTATCCCTCTTGTGCATTGGGTTAGCACCGGGAGCAAACGCTTCGCCCATCTTACGTCCGTCAGGAGTAGCGCCGGTTGCTTTACCGTATACAACGTTTGATGTGATTGTAAGAATTGACGTTGTGGGAATACTGTCGCGGTAGGTGTGATTCTTTCTGATATGCTCCATAAATCTATGAACGATATCGTATGCGATGCTGTCAACTCTATCGTCATCGTTGCCGTATTTGGGAAAATCACCCTCAACCTCATAGTCCGTTGCGATGCCTGCTTCGTTGCGGATAACTCTTACCTTAGCATATTTGATGGCAGAAAGTGAGTCAGCAACAACCGATAAGCCTGCAATACCCGTAGCAAACCAACGTGTAACGTCCTTATCGTGAAGTGCCATCTGGATCTTTTCATAGCAATACTTATCGTGCATATAATGAATTACGTTGAGAGTATTAACGTAAACACCGGCAAGCCACTTAAGCATTGCATCGTATTTTACAATAACCTCGTCGTAATTAAGATATTCACTTGTAATAGGTCTGTATTCGGGACCCACCTGCTTTCCGTTTACCTCGTCGACACCGCCGTTGATAGCGTAGAGCAAGCACTTTGCAAGATTGGCTCTTGCACCAAAGAATTGCATTTCCTTGCCCACTCTCATAGAGGATACACAACATGCGATGGCATAGTCGTCACCGTGAGTAAAGCGCATCAAATCATCATTTTCATACTGAATTGATGAGGTTTCGATGGACATTTTAGCACAATAGCGTTTAAAGTTTATGGGCAATCTCGTTGACCAAAGCACCGTGAGGTTTGGCTCGGGTGCGGGGCCGAGATTTGGGAGCGTATGAAGATAGCGGTAGGACATTTTGTTAACCATATGTCTGCCGGCAATTGCAACGCCTCCAATGGATTCGGTAACCCACTGAGGGTCACCCGAGAAAAGGGCATTATATTCGGGTGTGCGTGCAAACTTGATAAGACGGAGCTTCATAACGAACTGGTCAACAAACTCCTGAATTTCCTTTTCTGTGTACTTACCTTCTCTAATATCTCTTTCAGCATAGATATCAAGGAATGTAGACGTACGGCCAAGTGACATAGCGGCTCCGTTCTGCTCCTTAACCGCTGCGAGATATCCAAAGTAAAGCCACTGGATAGCTTCCTTTGTGTCACGGGCGGGAAGAGAAATATCGCAGCCGTAGCTTGCTGCCATCTTCTTGAGATCTCCAAGAGCGCGGATCTGCTCAGAAAGCTCCTCCCTCGCTCTAATTACCTCGGAATACATTGCAGATCTTGTGGTTCTTTTCTGTTCTTCCTTGTCTGCAATAAGTCTATCAACACCGTAGAGAGCGACTCTTCTGTAGTCACCGATGATTCTGCCTCTGCCGTATGCATCAGGTAAGCCTGTAATGATGTGTGCGCTGCGGCACGCCTTCATTTCCGGAGTATATGCATCAAAAACACCGCTATTGTGTGTCTTTCTGTGAATTGTGAAAAACTCTTTTACGTGGGGATCAATTGTATATCCATTATCTGCACATGCCTTTTCAG
>CAZLIB010000010.1:0-15879 GCA_964559465.1 uncultured Lachnospiraceae bacterium | reverse complement strand
CAATCTTAACGTTTCCGAAACCTCAAGAAAGCTTTTTGTACACAGAAACACACTTGTATACCGACTTGAAAAGATTCGTAAGCTTACCGGTCTTGATTTGCGTGAATTTGAGCATGCGATCACATTTAAGGTGGCTCTTATGGTTCAGAAATATCTCAAGTCCATCTCTGCGAAATATTAAATGCACTTGAATGTAAGCGAAACGGAAAATAACCGTTTCGCTTACTCATTCATAAATCAATACTCGCTTTGCGAGAGAATGGAGAATATATGAAAATTACAAAAAAAATATCGTTGATTGCATTAATTCTCATTTTGATTTTGGCAATTTCAGTAACTGCATGTGTTTTAACACCTGCCATTACCACACAATCAACTACTACAAAGGATGATATTGATAATCCCGATCTATCACAAGGAGATCCTATTGACTATTCTTCGACTTTCTTACTTGTTGACGCGCTCTTTAAAAACTTTTCTATTTTTGACATTGACTACGAAACGGCTATGCTTGCAGCAATTCGTGCATACGTTGAAGCGACGGGTGATAAATACGCACTGTTTTATACTCCCGAGGAGCTTGAAGATATGCAGGCGGAGAATAATGGTGACCTTTACGGAATAGGCGTTCAGGTTATTTTTGACTATGATGAATATTTTATGGAGATCGTTCTCATTATGCCCGACTCTCCGGCTCAAGAAAATCTTCAGATAGGTGATAAGGTTACTCACATCTACGTCAATGGTGAAAAGCAATCACTTGTCGATATAGTAGAGCAGAATAAAGAGAAAGTTAAACAAATATATCCCTCCTATACTGATGAGGAGGTAAACAATGTTGCTTGCTATGAGGCATTTCAATATGCAGTGGCAAATCTTAAGGGTTCTGAGGGCACTTATGCGGAGTTTACCATTGACAGAAACGGTGTTTCTTTAGATATGAAGATTGTACGTGCAAAGGTTAAAACACTTTCTGTCACTTGCAAGACATCTATAAGAGATTCTGAGGTTGGTATCGTTTCTATCAGCCAATTTGATCTTACAACTCCAGTTCAGTTTAAAGAATGTATGGATCAACTTATTGCACAGGGGTGCAATAAGTTCGTCTTTGACGTTAGAAATAATCCCGGCGGAGATCTTGCTTCTGTCGTGGCGGTGCTTAGCACATTGCTTGATTATAATGATGTGATTCTTACTACCAAGGATCATCAGGGTAATGTTGAAACCACAAAGGTTGATATTGTAAGATACAACTCAACATCCAATTATGCGACATGCAACGTTACAATGGCCGATATTGGAAAGTATACGGGTTACGAAATGGTTGTTCTTGCAAATGAGAATTCTGCAAGTGCTGCAGAGCTTTTCACGGCAGCTCTTCGCGATCATGGTGTTGCAGATATCGTAGGTGTAAACACATACGGCAAAGGTAGTGTACAAAGCATAATTTCACTTGATTATTACGGAGACGCATATTATGGAGCACTTAAGCTAACTACTAAGCTTTATTTTCCTCCGTGTGGCGTTGGATATGACGGTGGAATAGGCATCGCTCCCAACTATGCCGTTGAGCTTGAGGGCGAAGCTGCTGATACGCACTTCTATAAGCTTACTGAAGCCATTGATAATCAGCTTCAAAAAGCAGTTTCAGTCTTGATTGACTAATTTGAATTTTATAATAAGGAGAATTGACTTATGGCAAAGGCAAAACAGATGTTGTATACAAAAGAGGGATTTCAGGCCCTTCAGGACGAGCTTAGAGAACGTCAGACCACAAAGCGTGAGGAGATAAAAGAGGCAATTGCACTTGCACGTTCATTTGGTGACCTTTCTGAAAACTCTGAATATGACGCAGCAAGAAATGAGCAGGGACAGAATGAAGCAAGAATTCTTGAGCTTCAGGCACTCATTGATAACGCACTTATTATTGATGAAACAAAGATAGATTCAAGCGTTATCAGTATCGGCTCTACTGTAAAAGTATACGACAATGAATTTGAAGAAGAAGTTGAATACAGCATTGTTGGTTCAAACGAGGTTGATCCTCTTGTTGGTAAAATCTCTGACCAATCACCCATCGGTCATGCTCTTATGGGCAAGAGTGCGGGTGCGGAGGTATTCGTTGAAACTCCTTCCGGAACACTTAGCCTTAAGGTTCTTGAAGTAGGAAGAAAGTAATCCTTTTTGGAGGCAAAAAATGACAGAACTTAATAATATCAACGAAGAATTGCTTGCTATTGACGAAGAGAAGGAGCTTAACTCGATACTTCAGATAAGACGCGATAAGCTCACCGCCCTTAAGGAAAGTGGCAATGACCCTTTTGAAAAGGTAAGATTTGATTTTGACACTTATAGCATTGCCATCAAAGAAAATTTTGATGAATATGAAGGTAAGGACGTTAAAATCGCAGGTAGAATTATGAGTCGCCGTGATATGGGTAAAGCAAACTTTATCGATGTTATGGATGGCAAGGGCAGAATCCAGTGCTATATTCGTATAAATGACATTGGCGAAGATGCATTTGAACAATACAAAAAGTGGGATATCGGTGATATAGTAGGTATCAGCGGTAAGGCATTTAGAACAAGACGCGGCGAGATCTCCGTGCATGTTTATGAGATCGAGCTTCTTGCTAAATCCTTGCTTCCTCTTCCTGAAAAATTCCACGGTCTTCGTGATACAGATCTTCGTTATCGCCAGAGGTACGTTGACCTTATTATGAATCCTGAGGTTAAGGATACATTTGTAAAGCGTAGCCTTATTCTTAAGTATATAAGAGAATATCTTGACGGGAAGGGCTTCCTTGAGGTTGATACACCCATTCTCGTACCGCTTGAGATAGGTGCAAGTGCGCGTCCCTTTAAGACACATCATAACACTCTCGATATGGATATGTACCTCAGAATAGAAACAGAGCTTTACCTTAAGCGTCTTATCGTTGGCGGTATGGATAAGGTTTACGAGGTTGGTCGTATCTTCAGAAACGAGGGTATGGATACAAAGCATAATCCCGAATTTACAACTATTGAGCTTTATCAGGCATTCACTGATTATAAAGGTATGATGGATCTTGTTGAAGAGATGAACAAGATGCTTGCTGAAAAGGTTTGCGGATCCACACTTATCACATATCAGGGCAAGGAGATCGATATGTCCAAGTGGGAAAGACTTACAATGGCAGAATCGGTTAAAAAATATGCGGGTGTTGACTATTACGATTGGAAGTCCGATGAGGATGCAAGAGCTTGCGCTAAAGCACTCCACGTTGAAGTTCCTGCAGATGCAACAAAGGGTACAGTTCTTGTTGAATTGTTTGATGCCTACGTTGAAGAGCATCTCATTCAGCCCACATTTATCTATGATTATCCTGTGGAAAACAGTCCTCTTGCTAAGAGAAAAGCTGATGATCCCGCATTCACAGAAAGATTTGAATACTTCATCAACGCTACCGAGTTCGGTAATGCTTTTAGTGAACTTAACGATCCCATCGATCAGAGAGAGCGTTTTGAAAAGCAGGTTTCCGCTAAAAAGGCAGCAGAGCCCAACTGCAATGCAGAGGTTGATTACGATTACGTAACAGCCCTTGAATACGGACTTGCTCCTACAGGAGGTCTTGGCTTTGGTGTTGACCGTCTTGTAATGCTTCTTACAGACTCTGCATCTATTCGTGACGTTTTGTTGTTCCCAACGATGAAACCTCTTGCCGAATAATTAACTTATAAAAAATAATCCCACCAAATCGTGATTTGGTGGGATTTTGTGTTTATTTTGCATCGATATTTTTTGTAACAGCTTTATCAAAAATTACTAACAGTGAGGGAAGAACGAACATAATTAAGATGATGGCTGAGAAAGCGCCTATACTCAATGCTTGGAGTATTGATGCTACCATTCCTTCCATAAACAGTCCGCATCCAAATGTAACAAGAACCAATATAAGTGATGATGTCAATATTGCATATGTGGATCGCTTCATAGTTTCTGGAAGTGCTTCATCAACCGTAAAGCTTTTGCGTGTTTCACGATAGTATGTGGTAAATAAAATAGCGTAATCTATCATTGTACCCATTAAAATACACTGTACTAAAATTACTGCTATAAAGTATATCGGGGAATTAGTAACTGCCATAACACTCATCATAGCAAAGACTGCAGCCTCAATAACGGCAATAAGCATAGCGGATAGGTAAAAGCTCTTAAAAGTAAATAAAACTACTACTAATATAACAATAATTGTTACGCTCGTAATTAGCAAAAACTCTTTATCAAAGCTTTGAGACACCTCATAAGCCATTGCTGAATTTCCAACAAGGTAGTAATCACGGTGCATTAAAGAATCAAGAGTAATGCTCAATGTATCATAAAAAGCATAAATTTCCTTTGATTCGGGTACATAGTTAAGAGTAACAATCATTCTGGAATGATCTTTGCCGACAAGCTGTGCCTTACCGCCTATAATTTGATCCTCGGCTTCTTTGATTTGTGCAAGGGATTCCTCATCAAAGAAAGAAGAAAGAGATTCATTAGCAACTATTTTTTCACTGATGAATACAAAGAAATCGTATATGGAAATTGTCTTATCGGAAAAGTCCATGGTGTTACTTCGTGACATAATGTATAGAAGTGAAATGGCGTCTTCGCTGAACATTTCAGCGCCAGCCATTGATGAAAACATTTCTGCAATATCTTCGGGGAACAACTCCGCGTTGCTATTAACCGTGTCAGCAATAGAGATGAGCAACTCGAATTGTTCAGCCTGTTCGGGTTGTAAAACGTTTGATACATAGGGATAAAGTATTGCAAGCGTCGTCGCAAATTCATTAAAAGTCATAGCATCTACAGGCTCAAAGGGAAGAATACTTTCAATAAATTCGGTATTCATTCCTAGCAACCCTGCAATAGTACCCAAAATAGTTCCGGGAGCATTGTCCGAGGAGATGTTTTGAAGCTGTTTGATATAGAATATCAATTTAACGGTTGAAGGATCTGCGTCAAATTTTGCAGCGATTTCTTCGGAAGTGTATTCAACCCCGTTCGTCAAAGAATCTACCAAATCTCCAAGCTGCTTTATCTGCGCTTTGCTCTCTTCGTCTATAATAGATGAGAACATATCATTTTCCAAAAAGGAATCCGATGAAATAAAGGCAGCAAAATCTTTAAAGGTCATGCCTTGTGTAAGCATTCCATTCTCATAAATATAGAACAAGGTATTTACAAACACAATATCTATTCCCAGCATTAAAGAAAGCTCGTCGGGGGACAATTTTATTCCTAAAGTATTTGCGTATGCTTGAATAGATGTTACATGCTCATCTTGCTCAAGCCATTCGATGAATCCCGCAATTTTTTCCTCATCGTAATTGTTATATACTATAACCAACGTATCATCTTGCGGAAAGATATCGGTAACGATGCTTTCTTCTGCGTAAGAATACTCAATTATAGTAGATGATTGAAGGATAATTACAGCGATTAATAATATAGCGCCTAAAATTGCGATTAGCTTTCTATGCTTATAACTTATAGATCCTATATTAGACACTATTTTTTCAAACATTTTGCTCACCCCCATTCTTGGCAAGCTTTCTTTGCTTGAGATAAGTTTTATCGGTCTTATGTAACAGGTCTGCGAACCGTATTATCATAAAAGGCATAACTGTGAATACACATATAAAGCTTAAAAATACACCTTTCGAAAGAACGAGTCCAATATCAGCGCCGATGGTAAAGCTCATAAGAAGCAACACCAAAAGACCTACCACTGTGGTAGCTGAGCTACTCATAATTGATCCAATTGAGTTTACAATGGCATTCATCATTGCTTTTTCTTTATTTTTGTTGCCAAGCAATTCATATTCTTGCTGGAATCTGTGTAAAAGTATAATAGAATAGTCAATGGACAGAACTAACTGAAGAACCGCAGCGATGGAAAAGGTGATATCAGACACACTTTCAAATACTATATTTGTTCCCATATTTATCAAAATTGCAATACCTACTGAAACAAGAAGCAAAATGGGCTCAAAGTAGGATTTACACATTATAAGGAGTAAAACTATCATAATTCCTACTGCCATGGGAAGCAGCTTATCAATCACAGCCATATATCCACCTGAAAAGTAGGTGTGTATTGTATATTGATTACTAAGGTCATTCGTGATATTTTTAATGATTTCTTGGACCTTGTTAGCATTTAAAACATATTCTGTATGAACGATATACATGGTATATGTTTTAGTATTATACTCAGCAGAATCTATTTCATAATCTACAGAGGTAACCCCGTCATATGTTTTGAGTTTATTAAATATATCCATCTTTTCTGACTCGGTTAAATGTTCAAACATAATTTGAAAATTATCCTTTAATTCAACAGCAGGAAATTCGCTGTTAATTATTTCAAGACCTTTTCTCATATCAGAATCATTAGCAAGATATTTGGTTTGATCGCTATTAACGTTTACGAATCCAACCAAACATGCGCAAACTATTGCCAAGATGATGCTGATTATGAAGAAAACACGTCTGTTTTTGACTAAAAAATATGCTATAGATTTCATAAGTCTCCTTTGACAAGATCATTATTCTTTATTTGATTATATAACATCATTTGCAATAATTCAATATATATATGAAATTATTAAGAAAAATTTACACTAATAGATGTCTATATGTAGATTATTTTACTAAAAAGTCTTGAAAAATCCTTAAAAAATTGATATAATACTAAAAGAATTGATATTATGTGGAGAATTGTATGATAGAATATAAATATCTTAATAAAATAAATTCTCCTGCAGATTTAAAAGCTTTGCAGGAGGACGAAATTGCTCCTCTTGCTGAGGAGATTCGTCAATTTTTGGTTGAAAAAGTAAGTGAAAATGGTGGACATCTTGCTTCAAATCTTGGTGTAGTGGAACTTACTTTAGCTATCCATAGAATATTTGACATACCCAAGGACCATCTTATTTTTGACGTGAGCCATCAGAGCTATGTTCATAAGATAATTACGGGTAGAAAGGATAGATTTGATACACTTCGTAGAGGCGGCGGACTTAGTGGTTTTATGAAAAGATGCGAGAGCGAATCCGATTGCTTTGGCGCGGGACACAGCTCAACATCTGTTTCAGCAGGTCTTGGCTTTGCCATAGCAGACAGATTGCAAGGTAACGATGCTTATACGGTAGTAGTTCTTGGTGATGGTGCATTTACCGGGGGAATGGTCCACGAGGCCCTTAATAATGTTGAGCGTAACCTTAAATTGATTATAGTTCTTAATGAGAATGAAATGTCTATTTCCAAAAATATCGGAAGCTTCGCAAAGATTCTTACCCGACTTCGTTTACATCAGAGTTACATTAAAGCAAAAGCAATAGTCAGAAGTATTATTTTACATATTCCTTTCATAGGAAAGCCGGTATTTAGATTCTTGCGTAACTTAAAAAAGAGAATCAAGGATATTTTTTACGGCTCTAATTATTTTGAAAATCTCGGTCTTTTCTACGTTGGTCCAATTGACGGAAATGACGAAAAGCAGCTTGAAGAAGCTTTGAAGATAGCCAAATCCTGTAAGGAAAGCGCAATTGTTCATGTTAAGACGCTCAAGGGAAAGGGGTATGAACCTGCGGAGAAAAATCCTGCAAAATATCATGGAGTGTCTCCAAAAAATGCAAAGCATCAGGAAACTAACTTTTCTAATGAATTTGGAAAATGTATGATAGATATAGCTGCTGATGACGAAATGGTTTGTGCTATAACTGCAGCTATGCTTGACGGCACAGGACTTGTTGATTTTGCAAAAAAATATCCTGCAAGAACTTTCGACGTTGGTATTGCAGAGGAGCACGCACTTACTTTCGCTTGCGGACTTGCCGCAGAGGGAATAAAGCCATATTTTGCGGTTTATTCCACGTTTTTACAACGTTCTTATGATAATATTTTGCATGATATGGCTCTTCAAAAACTACCTGTGAAGCTTTGTATTGACCGTGCAGGATTAAATGCGGCTGATGGTCCCACGCATCACGGTATATTTGATGTTGCTATGCTTTCGCAAGTACCCAATATGATACTTTACACTCCTGCTACCTACGAAACGCTTAAATTAGCGCTTAATGAGATGCAGCTTATTGATTCTCCCTCTGCGGTTCGCTATAATAAAGGTGAAGAAAGGCGGGAGATAGTTGATGAGTTTTACTCAGTGCCAGCAACGAGTCTTGGTATTAAAACTAATTATAACGATTCTGAAGAGCTTGATGCAGTTATAATCACACACGGCTGCATTGCGGTAGAAGCTATAAAAGCTAAATCTATCCTTGCGGATGAAAATATAAAGCTTGGTATAATACTTGTTGAAAAGATTATGCCATATAAAGAGCTTGCTGATGAAATTTCTAAAAATCTGCCTCAGAAGGCAATAAAAATTCTTACTTTAGAAGAGGAGATTAAAGCGGGCGGATTTGGCATGATGCTACTCGATAAGCTTGCAGCTAAAGATATAATGAAAAATAAAAACACTGCAATTTTGGCAGTTGAAGATACATTTGCAGATAACTATGGTGCTAATATATACAAGTCTTTAGGACTTGATGCAGATAGTATCGTCGCAAAGTTAAAAAACATGTAAAGGAGGACTTCATATGAGTTTATACGAATCTGGTGAGATGTATCTTGAAAGCATATACGTATTGACAAAACAAGGTAAAGACGTTAGAGCTATAGATGTTTGCGAGTATATGGGTTACTCCAAACCAAGCGTGAGCCGAGCATTAGGTATTCTTAAAAAGAGCGGTCATGTTGTGGTTGAGAAAAACGGTCACCTTATCCTTACCGATGAAGGAAGAGCGGTTGCTGAAAAGATTTTTGAAAGACATAGAATATTAACTGAAGTTCTTGTTTCTATTGGTGTAAATCCCGAAACTGCAAGTGATGATGCCTGCAAGATAGAGCACCATATCAGTGACGAATCATTTAAGGCAATAAAAAAAGCATTTAAAAAATAAAAAAGAACGGAGATGCATTGGGCATCTCCGTTTTGTTATTTAACTTTGCCATTTTTTATATCGTCAATAAAGCGAGCCATTCTATCAAGACCCTCAGTAATATGATTAACCGAATATGCATAAGAAATACGTGCAAAGCCGGCACCGCACTGTCCAAACGCTTCACCGGGAACGATAGCAACGTGATAATGCTTAAGAAGCTTCGAGCAAAACTCCTCGCCGCTAAGACCAAACTGTGAAATCTTGGGGAATATATAAAACGCACCCTTGGGTTCGAAGCTCTCAATTCCTATTTCAAGTAGTTTTTCATAGATGATGGTTCTTCTTCGGTCGTATTCTGCAGTCATATATGCAATATCCTCGTCACCGTTTCTAAGCGCTGAGATAGCAGCAAACTGTGATGTTGTGGGGCTGGACATAATTTCATATTGATGAATTTTAAGCATCTGTGCGGTAATCGGAGCAGGGGCACATACCCAACCCAAGCGCCAACCCGTCATAGCAAATGCCTTTGAAAAACCGTTTACAAGGATAGTGCGCTCCTTCATGCCGTCGATACTTGCAATGGAGCAGTGCTTTGAGCCGTAGGTCATTTCCGCGTAAATCTCGTCTGAAAGAACTAAAATATTAGTATCTTTAATTATATTCGCAATCTCTTCAAGCTCATCATGTGTCATTATAGCACCCGTGGGGTTGCTTGGAAAGGGGAGAACTATCATTTTAGTTCTGTCGGTAATTAGCGCTTTTAGCTTATTAGGGTTAATTTTAAATTCATCCTCAAAGGTAGTTTCAAGTATAACGGGGACTGCGCCAACCATTTTGGCAAGTGGCTCATAGCAAACGAATGACGGTGTTGGAATTATGACCTCGTCATCAATATCAAGAGTCGCTCTCATTGCTATATCAATGGCTTCGGAGCCACCAACGGTAACTATGATCTCGTTTTTCGGATTATAGGTTAAACCAAAACGGCGAGTCATATATTTGTCTATTTCAATTCTTAATTCCTCAAGACCTGCATTTGCTGTATAGAAGGTTTTGCCAGTTTCCAAGCTTTGAATACCTGCCTCGCGTATATGCCAAGGCGTTACAAAATCAGGTTGGCCAACAGTAAGCGAGATAACGTCCTTCATATCGGGAGTTATCATATCAAAATACTTTCTTATGCCTGATTTTGGAATGTCAACTATTTTTTGAGGTAATATTTTACCGTAGTCAATCATTCGCCAAAGATCTCTCTTTCATCGGTCTCGGGTGCTGCGCCATAGATAACACCCTTGTCCTTATATCTTCTTAAAACGAAGTGAGTAGAAGTGCTTTGAATATGGGAGATGGGAGAGAGCTTTTCGGCAACGAAAAGCGCTACCTCGCGCAAGGTTCTTGCTTGAATTACTATTGCAAAGTCAAAGCCGCCCGAAATGAGATAAAGACTTTCAACCTCGGGGTAGTTATATATCTTTTCAGCAATTCTGTCAAAGCCACGCTCGGGCTGAGGGGTAGTTTTTACCTCGATTATAGCGGTAACGTATTCACGGGAGGTCTTATCCCAGTCAACAAGAGTCTTGTATCCGAGAATAACGCCGTTTTTTTCATATTCAAGTATCATTTTCTTTATATCGCCAACCTCTTTGTCAAGCATTTTTGCAAGCTGTTCGGGTGTAAGAGTGGCATCGTTTTCAAGTAAAGTGAGTAATTTGTTTTCCATAACAGTAACTCCTAATATAAAAGATTATAGAAATTATAGCACAATTTTTTATTTTCGTAAATACTTTTGTTATTTTTTCTTGAAACTTTTATAATTATGATGTATAATAAAGAAAATCGAGAAAGGGTGAGCAAATGAACGAGAATTGTCTCTTGCACAATGAAACTGCTAAAAAGCTATATTTTGAATATGCGAAAAAATTGCCCATAATCAATATCTCATCACACGAGCCGGACAACAAGCTATATAACAACGTAGCAGAGTCATATTTATTTAACGATTCATATAAACGCCTTCTTATGCGTATTTACGTTGATGAAAAATACGTTTATGGTGATGCCTCCGATTTTGAAAAGTTTAAGGAATTCTGCCGTATCTTGCCAAAGTGTGCAGGCAATCCCGTCTACATTCTTTCGCATATAGAACTTGCAGATCTTTATGACTGTAATTTAGATATTAATGAAGATAATGCAGAGAAGATATGGATTCATGCCAATAGAGTTATTTCAGAAAGAAATCTCACTGAACAAAGACTTCTTGATATTGCAAACATTGAATCTGTAACGGCAGTTACTGTTGACTGGAGATCTTTAGTTCTCAATAATCCGGAGATAATAGATTCTTCTACCTTGGAGAAATTTATTATTGATAAGATCAACGCCGGACAAGACCGAGGATGTAAAACAGTAATATGCTCTGTTCCGCTTGGTTTTATTAGTCCAAATCCTCACAAAGTCAATGAGATAATAAATAAGATTAAGTCGGGTGAACTTACACATTTTGACGATGATAACTGTCTTTTGATGCAGATAATAAGAGTTTTGGGAATTGAGTGTAAAAAGCGGGAATGGACCTTGATTTTTGATAACGGTACTCCTGACAATAAAGTACTGCGCTATCTTGAAAAAAGCAATGCATTACCCAAGATTGTTGCTCCTAAAATGCTTGAGCTTGCACATTTTGAGAATCAGCTTGAGAATATTTTGTTAGATTATGCTCAAAATAATTCCATAGGATATTTGATATATGCTTTCAGATTAAGAGATATCGCTATTTCATATTCGCGCCACGATTATTTTCGCCGCATAGTTTGCAATATCGTCGGCAAATGGGTAGAAAACGGGGAATACACGAGTGATGAAAAGACACTCAAAAAATTAATCGAAGACATTTTATACAATAACTTAAAAGAAGCCATCAGCTGATGGCTTCTTTTTTACATATTCAGCATCCAAATGCCAAAGTTCAGATAACCTGCAAAGGCTACCCAAATTGCATACGGTATTTGAAGATATGCTGCTGCTTTGTTTACTCTGTAATAGCAAACGATCGTTTTGATGATAAAGAATAAAAGTCCGAGCAACCAGAAAAATGCAAAGCCGAACCATTTGAAATTGAAAAATACGATGCTCCACAAAAAATTGAAAACAAGACTTATGGCATAAGCTCTCAATCCACACCTTGCCTCGTGAAAATTCTCATCCTGCTTAACATAGACTATTGCTGTTGAAATGCCCATAAGAACGTAAAGAAATGACCAGACGATTGGAAACAGAATGCCCGGAGGTGATAGCGGGGGAGAGTTAAGCTCCTCGTAGGTATTCATATTTCCCATGGTGAGTAATGCGGATAATCCACCCACAGTCAGAGCGATTCCTATAGATATTACATAAGGCTTAATTTTCTTCCACATAATAAGCTCCTTTCAGCTTTTTAACTTATTATATGAAAAAATCCCACGGACAATGCCCGTGGGATGAATTTTATGCTATAAAATCAAGAATATCAGAAATAACCTCATTGCGCGCCTTGTCATTATGTATTTCATGGCGGTTGCCCGGATACAATTTCATTTTTACGTCAGCTCCATTTTCAAGGAGCTTTCTTTCAACGGTTTTTACTCCTTTTCCATATTCGCCAACTACGTCATCAGCGCCGGAAATGAGAAGTATGGGCATATTTTTTGCAACCGCCTTGAACCATTCATCTTTATTAGCATTGTATGTAAGGGAAATAAGATCGTGCATAGCAGAAACTGTAAAGGGGAAGGTGCAGAATTTATCTGCCGCATATTTATTCCTTATTTCTTTGTCGGTTGTTAGCCAAGCGTATGGGTCATTTTCCGCTTTAAATCTTTTGTTGTACGATCCAAATGCGAGAAAATCAACAAGCTTTGAGATATGCCTGGGACCTTTTATTGCTCTGATGATCTTTGAAAGATAGAGACCGAAAACAACGATCGGCATTGGTCCGCCGGTACCCATAATTATGAGCTTATCCGGAGTGACATATTTTTGTGTAGCCATTCTAACGACGAAAGAACCCATGCTATGTCCCAAAAGATAATAAGGGTGATCACCGTATTCTGCCTTTACTGCGTCGAAAAATACCCTGACGTCATGTGCAAGAAGATCGTCACCGTTGCGCTCGGAAATAAAGCCAAGATCGCTGTTATCAATGGCAGTGTAGCCGTGTCCAAGATGGTCGTAGGCGAAGGTGATATAACCTTCTTCTGCAATCTTCCTCATAAGAAAATCATATCTCGCAATATGCTCAGTCTTGCCGTGAACGATATGAAAATATCCTTTTACCTCACCGTCAGGTAAATAAACCTTGCCGGCAAGTTGAGTTTTTCCGTTGGATGAAAGAACCTTTTTATCAATAATGCTGTAAGTCATAATATACCTCAATTAAAACTTTCTGCAAGCACCAATGGCTTTAGCCCAACCATCTATAAGCGTTTCTCGCTTTTCAGGCTCAATTGCAGGGAAGAATGAATCCTTTCCTTTAACTATGGTTTTAAGCTCATTTCTATCTTTAAAAAAGCCAACAGCAAGCCCCGCAAGGAATGCTGCGCCCTGTGCAGTCGCCTCAGTCAATGCCGGGCGTATAACCTCAACATTTGAAATATCGCTTTGGAACTGCATAAGAAAATTGTTTGCAGAAGCTCCGCCGTCAACCTTAAGCGATCTAATATCTCTTCCTGTGTCTGCTTCCATTGAAGAAAGCACATCGTTTGACTGATATACAATGGATTCAAGCGCTGCACGAATGATATGACAAACGTTGGAGCCGCGGGTAAGGCCTGTTATAATACCCCTTGCGTGCATATCCCAATAAGGCGCTCCAAGACCTGCAAATGCAGGTACAACATAAACACCTGCGCTATCCTTTACCTTTCTTGCAAAGTATTCGCTATCCTTAGATTCATCAATTACTTTCAACTCGTCTCTGAGCCATTGGATAACTGCACCACCTACAAAAACGGAACCTTCAAGCGCATATTCCATAGGTCTCTCCGCCTCTGTTGCAGCGACAGTTGTAATTAGCCCGTTTTTAGAGTTGATTCTTTGATTGCCTGTATGCGCAAGAAGAAAGCAACCTGTTCCATATGTATTTTTAGCTTGTCCGTCCTCAAAGCAGCATTGACCAAAAAGGGCTGCCTGTTGGTCACCTGCGATTCCACAGATCGGAACAGATGAACCCATTACGTCAACATAACCGTAGACCTCACTGCTTGAACAAATTTTAGGAAGTAGAGAAGCGGGAATATCAAGAATCTCAAGAAGCTTTTCATCCCAAACACCTTTTTCAATATCATAAAGCATAGTACGTGAGGCGTTAGTAGCATCAGTTACGTGAATTCTGCCCTCAGTAAGCTTCCATATCAACCAAGTGTCCACGGTACCGAAAAGAAGCTCTCCTCGCTCTGCCATCTCTCTTGCACCATCAATGTTATCAAGTATCCATTTAATTTTCGTGCCGCTAAAATATGCATCAACCTTAAGACCGGTAGTCTTTTGAATATATTCTGAATGACCTGCCTTTACGAGCTCATCACAAATATCTGCCGTTCTTCTGCATTGCCATACTATAGCATTATAAATAGGCTTTCCGGTGTTTTTATTCCAGAGAATAGTGGTTTCACGCTGGTTGGTAATACCGATGCCTGCAATCTCTTCGGTAGAGATACCACTTTTAGCGATACATTCTGTGAGCGTTGCATATTGATTGGCATAAATCTCCATGGGGTCCTGTTCAACCCAACCCGGGTGGGGGTAGTACTGTGTAAATTCGTGTTGCGATGAGCAAACGATGTTACACTCGCGGTCAAAGATAATACTTCTCGCACTGGTTGTACCTTCATCAAGTGCCAAAATGTATTTTTTCATATGAGCCTCCATTCTGCTTAAAACACAATAGTTTAATATAGATACATACATTTTAGCACAAGTGTCTTAAAAGTTCAATAGCAAATACCTTATTTTTGTGTAATATTTTATTGACTATCCTCATATATATTAACTAAAAGGACGGAGAAAAGAAATGTATAGACAAATATTTGAAATTATACCACCGCGTATTTCTAATGCTATCAGAAAAAGTGACATAGATATAGGCTTTGTCGAGGAAATACGAATTCGCCTAAATAGACAAGCATATATGATAGTATCAGGCAAAAACATTCTTATTAATGTGATAGCTAACGATGATGAAATGCAGTGGATACTAAAAAATATATCCCACAATTCCTTATATGCCTTCAGAGATACTATATCAAACGGATTTATTACTGTAGATGGTGGGATACGAGTTGGGATTATTGGTAGAGCAAGTGTTGATAGCGGAAGAATAGTTGGCGTTTATGATATCAGCGAGTTTGCATTCAGGTTCCCGAACAATATCCGAATAAATTGCTCAGATATTATACCGTTGATACAACTGGGTTCGGTTTTGTTTTACTCTCCTCCGGGAGTTGGTAAAACCACTCTTTTACGATCAATAACAAAAGAATTATCTAAGGGACGGAATGCTCAAAGGATAGGTGTGATAGATACCAGAGGCGAGCTCGCTTCTACTCTTGGTGAAAAGGAGCTTCTTGTAAGCATATTATCCGGATATCCAAGAAAGATTGGAATTGAAATAGCAATAAGGACTATGAACTCTCAAATTATAGTGTGTGATGAAATTGGTGACGAAAGCGATGCATCAGCAATTATTGATGCACAGGGGGCGGGTGTGCCAATAATTGCTACGTGCCATGGATCGGATATTTGCGATATCTTTTCTCATACGGGTATAAGAAATCTACATAGGAAGCGTATATTTAAGTACTATGTAGGAATAGAGCGTACCAAGGACCTTGGATTTTATTATGATGTACATAGCTG
>CAZLIB010000009.1:0-16149 GCA_964559465.1 uncultured Lachnospiraceae bacterium | reverse complement strand
CATATAGTTGTTTAGGTTCATCATATGATATTCAAACTGCGGATTGTTAGTCAATACTCCGACTGTATTTTCATAAATTCTTGCACCATTCTTTGTATATTCATAAGTTATACTTTCATACTTGTCGGCAATTAGCCAGTGAAGCTCGGCGTTAGGCATGTTTGCATTAAAAGGAATATCTATTAAATTAACATCACGTAGTATGTCTGTACATTCTTTTACAGTCTTGCATTTTCCAAGCAAAAACGGTATTAACTCATACGGAGCGAGATTTGTTCCTTTTTGCAATGGATATCTATGCAAATAAGAATTACCAACAAAATTAAGTCCTGCTATGCTCAATCCATGCTCGTTGGTTGCATCATAATATAGTGGGTAATTATCCTCTACAGTGGCTGTTCCTATGATTGCATAATGGGAATCCTCTCTCTTGATAAATTTATAGTCAAAGACGAAATACCGTGGCGTTATGGTAACAGTTTCTCTATATCTTCTTTCAAAATCCAAATTTCTACCAAAATAATGGCCTGCAGCAGAAAAAGAAATCGCGGTACACATAGTTTAATCACTCCTTTCGATTAAATTATTAACCTATATGTAAATAAAAATTCAAAGGCGGCGAGCAAAAGCCCACCGCCAAAGTATTAAGTTTTTTTATCAAACTTGGTAGAACATTTAACACAGGTGATTGTAATCTTCCCTCTTCCTTTGGGCACTCTAAGCCATGTTTTACATTTAGGACAACGATAAAATTTGTGTGTTTTTCGCTGTTGCCATCTGGTTTTAATCATATTGACCGCAGCAAGATATTTTTTGTTTTCCTGTACTCTTTTGTATACATTCTTTGATAAAACTCGAAAATATCCATAAACCAAAAGCACCCAAGTTAAAACATAAAGCACAGTTTTCACTATACCATAAGGCATAAATCCACAGACGAGAAGGAGTACTATAGCAGAAATCATGCTTAATTTTGCAAGATCGTCAAATCCGTTTCTTCCATAAAAGAAGGTCCTTATTTTTCCTACAATCTTCATTAAAAAATTTTTCATTTATTCACTCTTTCTACTATTCGCTTCTAAGTGCAATTACAGGATCTTTGTTAGAAGCAGTCTTTGATGGGAACAATCCCGCAACGAACGTAAGTGCACAACTGATCGCTATAAGTATGAGCGCGGGAATGGGCTCAAGAACTGCCTTAAGAGTAGCAATACCGGTGAAGTGATAAAGAATGATATTGATTATTACGATAAGACCAAGCGAGCAAGCGATACCGATGAGACCCGCAACAAGTCCAACGAATAAGGTTTCTGCATTGAATACACGGCCAATATCTCTCTTTGAAGCGCCGACCGCACGAAGAATACCGATCTCCTTGGTTCTTTCAAGAACTGAAATATATGTAATAATTCCAATCATAATTGACGAAACCACAAGAGAAATTGCGACAAATGCTATAAGAACGTATGAAATAGCATCTACTATAGTTGTTACAGAGCTCATAAGAAGCGCAACCGTGTCTGTGTAGATAATCTTATCATCATAATCCTGATGAGCATTATAATCCGCAATAAGCTGATTTATTTTCTCCTTTGATTCAAAATCTTTGGGATAGATCGATATTGAAGAAGGATTTTTAGTATCAATGTATCCAAGCTTATTGAGGTTTCCTGAATAGGTATTATCAGTTACCAAATCCCTATTGACATAGTCCAAAATCATATTTACCAAGGAATTCACATCTGTAGGTAAATACTGTGATATCAAATTTTTAAGGAAAGATACTTCTGTATTTTCAAAAATCATATCAAGTATGCTTGACATATCAGTACTTGGAAGCTTATCGATAAACTCCTTAAGCATAGGAATATCGTCAATAGTATAACCCTTGGAATCAAATCTGATTCCTGTAAAAAGATCAACGTCCTTATTATTAAGCTGAGCCTTTACAACGTCACTTTTATTAACCTTATCAATAACAACGTCCATAAGATCTGACATATATCCAATAGTACCTATATTTGTCATATTCATCGAATCGTCAGAGGGACGAACTATACCGACGATTTTAAGGTCCATCGCTTCTTCAAGACGCTGATTAAGAATTTCCCGATCATCTTCGTTTGAAGTATCAAGCTTTCTTATCTTTCCATCCTCAAGAACGTAATGGTCACTATCTAAAAGCACTTTGAACTGAAAATCGTAAATTTCATCAAATGTGTAATTGGTTGCGGGTATCTCATATGTATTTTCAGTGCCGTTGATATACGCCTCAATAGCATGATTCATATATTCCTGAACCTCAGCAAAATCGCGTATACCAAGAACGTACAAAGTATAGTCAGAGATCTGATTGTTTTCATCAACTATGAGCACTATCTCATTGTGGCTTTCAGGATACTTACCGTCCACGAGCTCATACTCCTTCATAATATGCTCAGTTGAGCCAATGAGCTCAGTCCAACCTGTAACGCTGCCCATACCGCCCATCATACTTACCATACCCGACATCATTTCCTTAGAAACTCCGGAAACTCCCATAGATTCATACATCTGATCCATACCCTGGGAGCTGTTTTTATACGTTCCGTCCTCCTGAAGAAGATAGGTGTTTAAATCAGCAGAATACGAGTATTTAATATCGGAGCAGTATTCCCAAATCTCAGGATTTGAGTCAAGAAAATCCTTGAACTTTTCAAGGTTGTTAGTAGCAACAGATTCTGTCATCATAGACATCATCTGCACCATTATCTGACTGGAATATACTTTATCGGGATCTCTTGGCTCACTGCTTGAGGAGCTTTGCATAAGCGATGACATCATCGAGCTGGGATTCATTGTACTTTGCTGTATCTGTAACGGATAGGATGACATTGTACTCTCTTCAATCGATTTGATATATGCATCAACACCCGTCGAAACTGCAAGAATCAAAGCAATACCTATAATACCGATTGAGCCCGCAAACGATGTAAGGAACGTTCTGCCCTTTTTGGTCATAAGGTTATTAAAAGAAAGCGACATAGCAGTCCAGAAAGACATCGATGCCTTTTTCTTCTTTTTACTGCTCTCCTTCTTTTTCTGAATCTCATACCATTCTTCCGTGGGAACTATACCGTCAAACGGATCTGAGTCGCCGACAAGATTTCCGTCACGAAGATTGATTATTCTTGTTGAATATTGCTCTGCAAGCTCAGGATTGTGAGTAACCATAATAACAAGTCGGTCTTTGGCTATCTCCTTAAGAAGATCCATTACCTGCACACTTGTTTCAGAGTCAAGCGCGCCGGTGGGCTCGTCTGCAAGCAAAATATCGGGATTATTTATCAACGCTCTTGCGATAGCAACCCTTTGCATCTGACCGCCGGAAAGCTGATTGGGGCGCTTGTTCATCTGCGTTCTAAGCCCTACCTTATCAAGCGCCTGCACCGCTCTTTTTCTTCTTTCCGCTTTTGAAATACCGCTGAGCGTTAACGCAAGCTCAACATTTGCAAGGACGGTCTGATGAGGAATAAGATTATAGCTTTGAAAAATAAATCCAATTGAATGATTTCGATACGTATCCCAATCGGAATCGCTGAAATCCTTTGTTGAAATACCGTTGATGATAAGATCACCGCTCGTATATTGGTCAAGACCTCCGACAATATTCAAAAGCGTGGTCTTTCCACAACCCGATTGACCAAGGATTGATACAAATTCACTCTCTCTGAATTTGATGCTTACTCCCTTAAGGGCTTCAACTGCCGATTCATCCTTACCGTATGTTTTTCTTATGTTTATAAGTTCCAACATGCACTCACCTACTTTGTCATAATACTTTTTAAATCAATTATATCACTTCTAACACCAAATTACAAGAATTTAGTTGTGTTTTCTTAATCTTATATTAATACAAAAACCTTAAAAATTCCTTAAAATATTAAAAATATTAAAATGTGTCAAAATGCAAAAAAAGCTCATTCAAAAATTGGTGCTATCCAACAAAAATTACAATATATTGTTTTTTCTCTTGACTTGAACACAATATATAGTTATAATTATAGTGTCGAATTTTTGCCTTTTATATAGATATTTTCATTTAAGGAGGTTATTATGAAAATTATTAAAAGAAATGGGTCAGAAGTTACATTTGATGCACAAAAGATAATTGTTGCCGTTACTAAAGCCAACGAAAGTGTTGTACCAAGCGCCAGAATGACCGATATACAGATCAAAAGAATCGCAGAAGATGTTGAAATGGCAGCACTTCATATGAATCGTTCTTTGAACGTTGAGGAAATTCAGGATATGGTCGAAGATCAAATTATGAATCAACGCGCCTTTGATGTTGCAAGAAGATACATTACATATAGATACAACCGTGCTCTTATCAGAAAGTCCAACACCACCGATGAGCAGATTTTGAGCCTTATCGAATGTAATAATGAGGAAGTTAAACAGGAAAATTCAAATAAGAATCCCACTGTTAACAGCGTTCAGCGTGACTATATGGCGGGTGAAGTCAGCAAGGACATCACAAAGAGAATTTTGCTCCCTGCAGACATTGTTGAGGCACACGAGAAAGGTATTATCCATTTCCACGACTCCGACTATTTTGCTCAGCATATGCACAACTGTGATCTTGTTAACCTTGAGGATATGCTTCAGAACGGTACTGTCATCAGCGGAACGATGATCGAAAAGCCACATAGCTTCTCAACCGCTTGTAATATAGCTACACAGATCATCGCTCAAGTTGCTTCCTGTCAGTATGGAGGTCAGAGCATAAGCCTTACTCATCTTGCTCCCTTCGTTGACATTAGTAGACAAAAAATTCGTGCAAAGGTTGAGAAAGAATTAAGAAGCATTCTCCCCAACGTAGCTGATGACGATATTGACAGAATAACGGAAGAACGCCTTCTTGAGGAGATCAAGAGTGGTGTTCAGACCATTCAATATCAGGTCGTTACTCTTATGACCACTAATGGACAAGCCCCCTTCGTTACCGTGTTTATGTACCTCAACGAAGCTAAGAATGAGCGTGAAAAACGCGACCTCGCTATTATTATCGAAGAAACTCTCAAGCAAAGATACGAGGGTGTTAAAAACGAAAAAGGCGTATGGGTTACTCCCGCCTTTCCAAAGCTTATTTACGTTCTTGAAGATGATAACATAGCTGAGGGTACTCCCTATTACTATCTCACAAAGCTTGCAGCAAAATGCACGGCTAAGAGAATGGTTCCCGACTATATTTCCGAAAAGATCATGCTTCAGAATAAGATAGACAAAAACGGAGAGGGACATTGCTATACCTGCATGGGCTGCAGAAGCTTCCTTACTCCATATATTGACGAAAACGGAAAGCCCAAGTATTACGGCAGATTCAATCAGGGTGTAGTTACAGTTAACCTCGTTGATATCGGTATTTCTGCTGATGGTGATATGGATAAATTCTGGGAAATATTTGACGAAAGAATGGAGCTTTGTCACAGAGCCCTTCAGTGCCGTCACGAGCGTCTTACGGGCACTCTTTCAGATGCAGCCCCCATACTTTGGCAGCACGGCGCTCTTCTTCGTCTTCCTAAGGGAGAAACAATTGACAAGTATCTTCACGGTGGTTATTCAACACTTTCGCTTGGATATGCAGGCCTTTGGGAATGTGTTCTTGCACTTAACGGAAAGAAGCTTACCGAACCCGAGGGCGAGACGCTTGGTCTTGAAATCATGAAAAAGCTCAATGAATACACTGCTAAGTGGAAAGCTGACGAGCAGATAGACTATTCTCTTTACGGCACTCCTCTTGAAAGCACGACATACAAGTTCGCAAAATGCTTGCAAAAGCGCTTTGGTATTAAAAAAGGCATTACCGATAAAACATATATCACAAACAGCTATCACGTTCACGTAACCGAGGAGATCGACGCATTCAAAAAGCTCGCTCTCGAAGCGAAATTCCAAGCACTCTCACCCGGCGGAGCTATCTCTTACGTAGAGGTACCCAATATGCAGAACAACCTCGACGCAGTGCTTTCTGTAATGAGGTTTATTTATAATAATATTATGTATGCCGAGCTTAATACGAAGAGCGATTACTGTCAGGTCTGCGGATATGACGGTGAGATCGAGATAGTTGAGGAGGACGGTAAGCTAATTTGGAAATGTCCCAACTGTGGAAATACCGATCAGTCCACTATGAACGTTGCACGACGCACATGCGGTTACATTGGTACACAATATTGGAATCAAGGAAGAACACAGGAAATTAAGGAAAGAGTTCTTCATCTTTAATTTACAAAAATCAGTCCCTTGCAAAATTGCAAGGGACTGTTACTAAAAGGAATTATTATGAATTATGCACTTATTCGTGAAAATGATATAGCCAACGGTCCCGGTGTTCGCACTTCCCTTTTTGTCAGCGGATGCAGGCATCACTGTAAGGGTTGCTTTAACCCAGAAACGTGGAATTTTTCATACGGCGAGCCATTCACTCAAAAAGAAATTGATTTTATCATTTCCGCTACCGAGCCATCATTTGTTGAGGGCTTGACCTTGCTTGGCGGTGAGCCCTTTGAACCCGAAAATCAAGCAGCCTTGATTGAGCTTTTGAGGCAATTTAAAAATGCAATTCCCAACAAGAAAGTTTGGTGTTATACCGGATTCACATTTGAAAACGACCTTTTTCCAAAATATAAAAATGGTGCTGAAAATGTATCCGAGCTCTTACCCTTGATAGACGTTTTGGTTGACGGAAAATTCGTTGAAGAGCTAAAAAGCTCTGCTCTGCTTTTCAGGGGATCATCTAATCAAAACATTATTGACGTAAAGGAATCATTAAGGCAGGACAAGCTTGTTCTTCTTCCTGGCACATGGGAACGAAAAATGGGCAGTGGGAATATTTATGATAACTAAAATCAACACGGCACTCCAATGAGTGCCGTGTTTTTATCTTATAAGTAATCAGATTATTTTGATTCTATCTTTCCATCGGTACAGTAAACTGTATATTTTAAATATTTACCCCAATCCGAATAACGATCCCATTCTTCATCCTTAACTATATTATTCCACTCTTCAACCGTGCCTTCATAATTAAAAGTGGTAAGAGATTTGCAATAATTGAATGCCTCACCAATAAACGTTACGGAATCGGGAATGGTTAAACTTGTCAGACGATTTAAAATATTGGTTATTCTCATCGACCTCTATGCTTATAAGGCTACTATTATCAAATGCCTCATCCCCTATGCTCACTACATTCTCAGGTATAACAATATTTTTTAAATTAGTATTGAAGAAAACATTATTTCCAATGTGCGTAAGCGAAGTTGGGAGCGTTATTTCCTGAAGTAACGCGCATCCCATAAATGCCCCATCGCCTATGTGGGTTACAGTATCGGGAATTGTAATTTTAACAAGGCTCGTATAGAACGCAAATGCATCATCCGAAATAGCAACTACCGGCTTGCCGTTATACTCGCTCGGTATTTCTATGGTAAAATTCTTATAGAATCTATCCTTTAATGACACTCCAGTAACCTGATAACCGCCGTCAACCTCTGTAAAAAGCAGTCCTCCACTGGAAAAAGAGAAGCAGGAGGAAAAAGCAAGAATTACCATGGATATAAGAAACAGTAAGGCAATTAATGATGTTTTTTTCATAACAATATCACTTTCGCGTAATCCCGCCGGAAAATAAAAAGTGCACCAACCGAAGTCAGCGCACAAAAAACACATAGCTCCGATTGTCGCCAAACAAAAGTGCTTTCAACCCAATAAAGTATATGAAAACAAGAGCATCTGCATTTTTATCACAAAATAAAAAAGCACATACTTTATCAGGTTTCATTATTCACTTTTGTTTGGCACCTTAGTTTGAATTGTTTTTCAAGTGTTTTTCAAAAAATGTGCAATAATAAAAGCAAGCTGAGAAAATCAGCTTGCTTTTATTATTAAAATTATACTCCTGAATAAGCGGAGAAGCCGCCGTCAACGGGAATAATGATACCTGTAACGAAGCCTGACTCCTCGGGATTTGTAAGGAATCTGAGTGTACCAAGAAGCTCTTCGGATTCGCCAAATCTCTTCATAGGAGTTGCGTTAAGAATCTTATTTGTTCTTGGTGTGGGAGTGCCGTCATCATTGAAGAGGAGCGCTCTGTTCTGGTTTGTTACAAAGAAGCCGGGAGCGATACCGTTAACTCTGATACCTGCGCTTGCAAAGTGAACTGCGAGCCACTGTGTAAAGTTGGAGATACCGGATTTAGCTGCACTGTATGCGGGAATCTTTGTAAGAGGACGGTAAGCATTCATAGAGGAGATGTTCAAAATTGAGCATCCTTCCTGACCAAGCATGTCCTTTACGAAAACCTGTGTGGGAAGAAGTGTTCCCATGATGTTAAGATTGAATACGAAGTCGAATCCGGACTTATCAAGGTTAAAGAACGTTTTGATATCTTCTCTATCCTCGTCGCCTACCTCATAATATTCCTTATCAGTTGTTGCTCTGGGGCTATTGCCGCCTGCTCCATTGATAAGGATTGTGCACTTGCCAAGGTCGTTGAGAATTGCTTCGTGAGCAGCTTCAATGCTTTCTTTTTCAAGGCAGTTTACCTTGTATGCCTTTGCGCAACCACCGTTAGCGTTGATTCTGTCAGCTACTACGCCTGCAGCTACGTCATTGAGGTCAAGAAGAGCTACCTTATAGCCCTGTTTAGCCATTTCTTCAGCGAAGGATGAGCAAAGAATGCCACCTGCGCCTGTAATAACACAAACTTTATTCATAATAATTTCTCCGTTTATAAATTAGTTTTTAGCGTCTTTTTCGATAGCTTCCCAAAGACCGAGAAGGTATGTTGCACCAAGAGCTCTGTCGTAAAGACCGTAGCCATATCTACCCTTTTCGCCCCAAATCATTCTACCGTGGTCGGGTCTCATATAGCCGTCAAATCCATTGTCGTGAAGAGCCTTCATGATACCGTAGATATCAAGCGAGCCGCAATCTGTGGGATGCGCAACCTCGTGGAACTGACGAGGACCTGTGTGCTTAACGTTACGAATGTGAGCAAAGTGAATTCTCTTTGCAAATTTTGCACTCATCTTTACAAGATCATTTTCAGTGGAAGCACCAAGAGAACCTGTGCAGAATGTAAGACCGTTTTCGGGAAGATCAACGATATTAAGGAATCTTTCAAGATTTTCTTCACAAGTGATAATTCTGGGAAGACCAAAGATGCCCCACGGCGGGTCATCGGGGTGGATAGCCATATTAATACCAACCTCGTGAGCAACGGGAATTACCTTTGTAAGGAACGCTTCAAGATTCTTCCAAAGCTGTTCTTCATCAATTGCCTCATACTGCTTGAGAAGATCGCGAAGACCGTCGAGCGTGTAGCTTTCATCCCAACCGGGCAAGGAAAGACCACCGTCAAGAGGATTCATCGCAAGCACTGTCTGCTCGTCATAAGCCAAGCTATTGGAACCGTCTGCTGCCTGATGCTCAAGCTCACTTCTGAGCCAGTCGAAAACGGGCATGAAGTTGTAGCAAACACATTTAACACCTGCTTTAGCAAGTCTTCTGAGGTTTTCACAATAATTTTCAATAAGCTGGGGTGCCTTCTCGTTACCGAGCTTGATATCCTCGGGAACGGGTACGCTCTCAACAACCTCAAATTTAAGTCCGTGAGCTTCTGCACTTGCTTTGATCGCATTGATGCTTTCTTCGCTCCAAACTCCGCCTGCAGGCACGTCGTAAACCGCAGATACGATTGAGTACATGTTGGGAATCTGAGAAATCTGTTCAAGAGTTACGGGATCGCTTGGACCGTAATGCCTGAATGTCATTTTCATGGGGTTAACCTCCTGTTTAATAATATAGCATAAATACGTAATGTAACATACTTAACTGTAGTATACCACACATCTTGACTTTTTGCAATATTATTTTCTATCTTTTTTAAAAAAATGCCAACGGAATTTCCGTTGGCATTTAAAATCAATCGAGTTCTTTTTTGCCTGTATAAAGCTCATAGTATCTTCCCTGCATCTCGAGAAGCTCCTCATGAGTTCCTCTTTCGACGATCTCACCCTGCTCAAGTACCATTATAGCATTTGAGTTTCTAACGGTTGAAAGTCGGTGTGCGATTACAAAGGTAGTTCTATCCTTCATAAGACGGTCCATACCGTGCTCAATATGTCGCTCTGTTCTTGTATCGACCGAGCTTGTTGCCTCGTCGAGAACAAGTATTGGCGCTTTCGAGAGAGCTGCGCGAGCAATATTGAGAAGCTGTCGCTGACCTTGAGAAAGATTAGCACCATCGCCCTCAATGACCGTATTATAGCCATCCGAAAGTCGCATTATAAAGCTATGTGCGCTTGCGGTTTTAGCCGCTGTGATAACCTCTTCATCGGTTGCATCAAGACGACCGTAACGAATGTTCTCCATTATAGTTCCTGTAAACAGATGAGTATCCTGAAGCACCATTGCGATATTCTTTCTTAGGTCAGAAAGCTTATATTCCTTGATATCAACACCGTCAATAGTAATCTTACCCGATTCAATATCGTAAAATCTATTCAGAAGATTTGTTATAGTGGTTTTTCCTGCTCCCGTTGATCCAACAAATGCTATCTTCTGACCGGGATGTGCATAAAGAGAAATATTTTTAAGGACCGTTTTGTCAGGATTGTAACCAAAAGTAACATTTTCAAGTACAACATCACCCTTAATGTGATCTGCAGGTTGAAGATTTTCAGCCGTATCTGTCTCCGGCTCTCTATCCATAATTGCAAACACTCGCTCAGCTCCGGCAAGCGCTGAAAAGATTGTACTCATTTGCTGTGATATCTGGTTGATAGGCATTGAGAACTGTCGTGAATAGTTTACAAATACCGAAAGTCCACCGACGTCAAAGCCGTTAAGCACACAAAGAAGTCCTCCGATACCTGCAGTAAGCGCATAGCTGATTTGACTTGTATTACCGAGAATTGGCCCCATAATGCCACCAAAAAACTGTGCCTTAAATTGCTTGTCGCGCATATCATTATTAAGCGTTTCAAACTCCTCTTCACAGATTGTTTCATGGTTAAATACCTTTATAACCTTTTGTCCCGAAACTGATTCTTCGATATATCCGTTGATAGCACCAAGCGCTGCCTGCTGACCAACGTAATACTTAGACGATCTCATTGCAATCTGTCCCGCAAGGAAAATGAACAAAGGAATAAACACTATGGTGATGAGTGTTAACCATATATTAGTATAGATCATCATGCAAAGTGTACCGACAAGTGTTATCGTTCCTGAAATAAGATTGACCACGGTATTATGAAGCATCATATCTATATTATCGATATCGTTTGTGAAACGGCTCATGATCTCACCGTTGCTGTCACCGTCAAACACTCTCACAGGAAGCTTTTGAACCTTTTTAAAAAGGTCATTTCTTAAGCTTTCGATTGCATTCATAGAAACCGAAAGCATAATTCTTGCTTGTGTATAGCTTGCTATAATTCCACAAAGATAAACGCACGCTATTACTGTAAGAATAAGAGCGAGGTATTCAAGAGGATTATCAAATGTCATTCCTAAAAACTGCAGCTCCGCCTCTCCAACAAGAGCATTGATTACAGGACGAAGAATATATGCACCCGTAAGTGACGAAAGCGTACTGAAAAGCATACATACAAGCACCAAAACCAAACGGAATTTGTACTTTGCAATATATGAAAGAAGTCTTTTGACTGTCGCCTTTGTGTTTTTGGGCTTCCCCATTGCACGAACGCCCGGGCCGTGTCCTCCGCGACGCGGTGGGCCTCCCATTGGACCTTTTCTTTTGGAGTCGGGGATTCTACCGCCGTACTGCTTTTGAAGCTCTTCAAGTTTTCTTGCAGCCATTATTTATCCCCCTCCTTCTTGTCCATTTGTGAATAGTAAATCTCTTGATATTCGGTATTATTTTCAAGCAGATATTCGTGTGTGCCAACGCCAGTAATTCTGCCTTCATCAAGAACTATAATCTCGTCAGCGTCCTTTACAGAATTAATACGCTGTGCAATTATTATCTTAGTTGAATCATTCAAGCTGTTTTTAAATGCCTCTCTGATCCTTGCTTCGGTTGCCATATCCACGGCGCTTGTTGAGTCGTCAAGAATGAGTATTTTAGGCTTTTTAAGCAACGCACGAGCGATACAGATTCTTTGCTTTTGTCCGCCCGAAACGTTCGTACCGCCCTGACCAAGATCCATATTGTAGCCGTCAGTAAAGCTTGTAATAAATCCGTCTGCCTGAGCATAATCAGCCGCTTCTCTAATTTCCTCCATTGTGGCATCGCTATCTCCCCAACGGAGATTATCGATAATGCTACCGGAGAAAAGCACGTTCTTTTGAAGCACCATACCAACGCCTTCGCGAAGATTATAGAGCGAATAATCCTTTACGTTCACTCCGTCAACAAGGACTTCACCCTCGTCAACGTCATAAAGACGCGCTATCATGGATACAAGTGTCGTTTTACCGCAGCCCGTTGAACCAATAATACCAACGGTATCGCCTGCATTTATTTTGAGATTGATATTATCAAGCACCTTTTCTTCGCTCTCTTTATAGTAGCGGAAGGACACGTTTCTAAATTCAATTTCACCCTTATTAACAGCATACTCTGCATTATTTGCAGCGTCCTTGATGTCAATTTCTTCATTCATAACCTCAGCAATTCTCTTTGCAGAAGCCATACTTCTTGAGAACATCATAAACAAGAAGGTCACCATCATAAGAGATGAGAGAATTTGTGTTATATAAGTTACGAACGAGGCAAAATCTCCCGTATTCATTTCACCAGCAAGAAGCTGATTTCCGCCAAGCCAATACACAGCTATAGAGGTAGTGTTCATAATAAATGTCATAACAGGCGACATAAGTATCATATTCTTCATCGCCTTGCCCGCCGTATTTTTAAGATCCGCGTTTGCTCTATTGAATTTTGCTTCTTCAAAATCCTCTCGTACAAAGGATTTTACAACACGAACATTTGTGAGATTCTCCTGCACGGTCGAGTTGAGAGTATCAAGCTTTGTTTGCATTTTTCCAAAGAGAGGAAATCCTCTTACTATGATGCAAGCAATAGATATAAGAAGGAGCGGAACAGAAACTGCAAGTATTACTGAAAGTGACGGATTAAGATTGATAGCCATAATCAGAGCACCAATGAGCATTCCGGGTGAACGAAAGAACATTCTGAGCATCATATTCACAAAATTCTGAAGCTGAGTAACATCATTGGTAAGACGTGTTACAAGTGATGCCGAGCTGAAGTGATCTATATTGGAAAAAGAAAAGCTCTGAATCTTTTTATAGATATCTGCTCTTAAATCCGCTGCAAAGTTGACAGATGCCTTGCCACCGAAATATGCGCCGCCCACGCCGCCTATCATCATAAGAATAGCTGTTAATATCATTCCGACAGCAATCGCTATGATAAAATAAGCACTATTTCCTATTTTATCGTACAACCAAAGTATTATCTCGGGCATATTTTCCGTTTTTCCGTCAATACCGAGATTAATGATGTATGCAAGAAGTCGTGGCATAAGTATTTCGCCCACAACCTCTATAATCATACAAAGAGGCCCTAAAATAAAGTATGGAAAATAGGGCTTTATATATTTCCACCAGTCAATAGTATTACTCTTTTTCATCTTCTTTCCTCACATGTTATTCTCATCGTTTTTTTCAAGCAATCGTGCCTGAATTTTATCTAAATATTCAATAAAAATGGCAAGGTCCTCATCTGAAAAATCCTCAAAGGCTTTTTCGTCAGTTTCCTTAAACATTTTATGTGATTTAGTTACAATTTCTTTACCCTTATCGGTAATAACGATCTTGTTAAATCGAGAGTCATTTTCAATGCTTGATCTTTCAATATAACCTCCCGCTTCAAGCTCCTTAAGAGTTCTCGCAATAGCAGCAGGAGAAACGCAAAACTTTTCCGCCAGTATCTTTTGAGAGCTCACCTCGCCTTGCTTTGAAATATACATCAAAAGATGGTGCTGACTGTGGTGTATTCCCATATCGGATATATTTCTTTCAAAGATAGTTCTGTGTAAAATTCCAACACGAACCATCTTATGAAATGTCGATCTATATAATTCAAATTTATTATCTTCCATTTTGCCCTCCATTGAAATAATTAACACGTTAACTATTATAACACAAAACGAAAAAAAGTCAATAGTGTTCACAATTATTTAACCAAAAAATTATGGACTTTCACATTAAATGAAAGTCCTTGATTTTATAAGAGACTAATTCCCCGTTTTTCGCAGAATTCATGGTCGGAATTACTCCAAAATGACGATTGAACCTCGCCAATATGTGCTTTACGTAAAAAGAACATACACATTCTTGACTGCCCGATGCCTCCGCCTATAGTACACGGTAATTCGCCTGCAAGTAATGCTTTGTGAAATGGTAACTCTACTCTTTCTTCACAACCGCTTATTGCCAACTGTCCCCTCATCGCCTTTTCATCAACGCGAATACCCATTGAAGAAAGCTCAAGCGCAATATCAAGCACAGGATAATACACAAGAATATCTCCGTTTAGTGTCCAATCATCATAGTCGGGCGCTCTGCCGTCGTGCTTTTCTCCAGATTTCAGCTTACCGCCAATTTGCATAAGAAAGACCGCTTTTTTCTCTTTACAAATGGCATATTCTCTATCTTTAGGAGAGAATTTCGGATACATATCTTCAAGCTCCTGCGTAGTAACGAACTCTATTTCTTCAGGCAGAATTTTTCCGATAAATGGATATTCGCTGGAAATATATATTTCGGTATGACGCAACGCTCTGTAAATAGACTTAACTGTCTTTTTCAATGTATATTCGTTTCTCTCACTCTTGTCTATTATTCTTTCCCAGTCCCACTGGTCAACAAACATCGAATGTATATTGTCAAGTTCCTCGTCTTTTCTGATAGCGTTCATATCGGTATAAAGACCTTCATGAAGATTGAATTTATAGGTTTTTAGCGCCATTCGCTTCCACTTAGCCAATGAATGAACTATCTCCAGAGACTCTCCGGATGAAATTTCAAATGAAACAGGGCTTTCATGTCCGTTTAGATTATCATTCAAGCCACTATCTGAACGGACGAATATAGGGGCAGATACGCGAGTAAGATTAAGCTCGACAGCAAGCTGACGCTCAAAAAAGTCCTTGACCTTTTTAATTGCAACCTCGGTTTCTCGCAAAGTAAGCAAGGATTTATAATCCTTTGGTATAGAAAAATGTAGCATTACTTTCTCCTATCATAAATTTTTGCTTTTGATAAGCTCATATAGCTTATCTGAAAGTGCAACAAACTCAGGAACGCCAAGCCGTTCACCACGAATATCCGGCTTGTGTCCGCAAGATACGATCGCCTCTGTAATTTCATCCTTTGTAAGCTCGCCAAACGATGCGGAAAGTGCGTTGGGAAGTGTCTTCCTTCTCTGTTCAAATGCCCCCTTGATGGTTCTGAAAAGAATTGTTTCGTCAAGGGGATTATGGGGCTTTACTTTATGAAGCTTAATCCTCACGACCGTAGAATTTACCTTGGGGGCAGGCATAAAGTTTCCCGCATTAACAGTAAAAAGTTTTTCTGCAACTCCGTAATATGCAAGAACTGCGGTAATTGCACCGTAATCGGACGATCCTGCCCGAGCACACAATCTGTCAGCAACCTCAGACTGAATCATTATGGTAATATAGTCAAACGGAAGACCGCATTCAAGGAGCTTCATAAGTATCGGTGTTGTTATATAATATGGCAGGTTTGCGCAAACCGAAACCTTCCCTGCTTCAAAATAAGGTTTAAGAAACTCTTCAAGATCTGCCTTCATAACGTCCTCGTTATAAACAGTAACGTTATTGAATTCTCCAAGGGTATATTTGAGCACTGGAATCAGACCGTGGTCGATTTCAAGAGCCACTACCTTTTTATATCTCAATGCGAGCTCGGTGGTAAGAGGTCCTATACCCGGGCCTATTTCAAGAATAGACGTATCCGTAGTATCCGCGCAATTATCTGCAAGATCCTCTACTACACATCTGTTTATGAGAAAGTTCTGACCAAATTCCTATCTTAACTGCAAGTCAAACACTGTCATAATATGCTTTATTTTTTTTACAT
>CAZLIB010000008.1:0-17476 GCA_964559465.1 uncultured Lachnospiraceae bacterium | reverse complement strand
ATCAGGCGTGGGAGTATCTATATCGGGGACAGTGGTATTATTTTGATTGATAGTATCTGAAAGATTTATGTAGGTGTTATTGTTAGACTCACTTTGTTTGATAAGTTCAAAGCTGTCTGTGTCAATATTGTAATAAATTCCATAACCGTATTTTTCTGATTGCAGATTGACTTCAGTTATATTTGCTTCTTCCAACATTTTATTTATGCTATCCTTAGTAAATTGCTCATTGTTAGCTATTTCATATGCATCTTTAAAGTTGTTTAACTGTGTTACAAGTTGAGCGTCTGTTGATATAGCTGATTTTTCAATAAAGCTTGTATATCCAACTATGCTTATTGTACTGAGGATTGCCAGTACGGCTATAACTACGAGTAATTCAACCAGAGTAAAGCCTTTTTGGAAATAGTGTTTCATATTTATGACTCCTTTTGATAATATTAAAACAATGTTTTAATTATATATGAAAAGTCGTAAAATGTCAAATAAAAATAACCACCCTCAAGAGGGTGGTTTATTAATGATGTTTTAGAAGATCTTTGCTATTACAGGGACAATATCCTTTATTACAAGACCGGTTGTATTTATACAAATATCATAGTTGTTTTTATCGCCCCATTTATTTCCGGTATAATAATCGTAGTATTTGGCTCTATTTTTATCAATAGAGACGATTTGCTTTTTTATTTCCTTTTCTGTGAGATGCTTTTGTGAATCAGTGTTTCTTGAAATGCAACGCTTGATTCTGCTATCCATATCAGCATATACAAAGATTCTGAAGGGCTTGAGATCTTGAAGGATAAAGTCGGCACAACGACCAACGATTACACAACTCGATTTTTGTGCAAGCTCCCTGATAATTTCGCTTTGAGCAAGATAAATTGACTGCTCTTGTTGAAAATAAAAATTGTCAGTAATAAACATACTCTGACCAATAGTAATAGGATAGAGATGGTGGGGCTTACCCTCAAGGACCTCTTGAACGTACTCCTGCGACATTGATGTCTTTTGAGCGATTGCGGTGATAATTTCTTTATCATAGTATTCGATGCCAAGCTCCTCTGCAAGACGTCTGCCCAGTTCTCTACCGCCACTTCCAAATTCACGTCCGATAGTTATTATAGTATTCATAAGAAATCTCCAATCTGAAGAATTTATGTTAATATTATAGCATTAAACTAAACTTTTGTCAATAAAAATAGCTCAATCATTGGATTGAGCTATTATATTTAAATTAGATGAACTTTCTCATGATATCTGTTGTGCCTTCAGCATCTATAGAAGATGTGATAACAACATTCACATTGCTCTTGAGCGCGAGAGCTTCAACCTCAAGCAAGAACTTTTCAAAAGCAGAAACATCCTCGTTACAAATCTTCAAGCAAGAGTCAATAAAGATATCAGTAACGTCATAATTGCTTGCCAAAATGCCGGCAACGAATCCGAAAAGTGACTGTGCATCAGAAATCAAATATTCAACTGTATCTATAAGTCTGATTTGGCTATTAATGTCATAACGCAACTTATTTCCCTTTTCGATGCATACTATGCAGCCCTTTGTTTCGTTCTGCGCCTTGTTTACCATTTCGATAAGAGTTTTTGTTTTGCCTGTACCTTTAACGCCAAGTATCAATTTCACCATAATAAATTACCTCCAAGAGTTAATTGAAGCCAAGTGCTTCTTTGCTACCTTAATTATACACTAATGATTAATAAATTGCAAGTGTTTTTTATAAAAATTATATAAAAAACAGACAAATTTATTAAAAAGTTAATAGATTATATATCTCTTTCTTCAAGTGCTTTTCTTCGCTCCTCGTAACCCGGCTTTCCAAGCATTGCAAACATGTTGTTCTTATATTCCTCAACACCCGGCTGGTCAAAGGGATTGACTCCAAGAAGGTATCCTGACATAGCGCACGCAAGCTCAAAGAAATAGATAAGATAGCCGAGGCAATATGCATTTCTTTCTGCAATCTCAATGTGGATATTGGGTACATCACCGTCAATGTGTGCAAGCTGTGTGGCTTTCATAGCTGTTGCCTTAAGTTCATTAAGGTCTTTTCCTGCAAGAAAATTAAGACCATCAATGTTTGCCTCATCATAAGGGATTGTAAATGTGCTTTTGGTGTCTTGCACTGAAATAACTGTTTCAAAGAGAATTTTTTCGCCCTGCTGAATATACTGACCAAGTGAGTGCAGATCTGTTGAGAATATAAGTGATGATGGGAAAATACCCTTTCCATCCTTACCCTCACTTTCACCGTAGAGCTGCTTCCACCATTCCTGTAGGGTTGTTGTGAAGGGCTCATATCCAACAAGGATTTCAAGATGCTTACCCTTGCGGTAGAGTATATTTCTTATTGCGGCATACTTGTATGCATCATTCTGGTACAAATCCGGGCTTGAATATGCTACTCTTGCGGCATTTGCCCCTTCCATAAGAGCATCAATATCAACTCCTGCAACTGCGACGGGAAGAAGTCCCACAGCAGTAAGCACAGAAAATCTACCACCAATGTCATCAGGGATTACAAATGTTTCATAACCCTGTTGAGTAGCGAAGGATTTGAGAGTTCCGCGCTCTCTATCTGTAGTAACATAAATTCTCCTTCTTGCTTCTTCAGCTCCGTATTTCTTTTCGAGGAATGCGCGAAGGATTCTGAATGCAACCGCAGGCTCAGTTGTAGTGCCTGATTTTGAGATAACGTTTATACAAACGTTTTTATTCTCACAAATGTAGAGGAGCTCATTAAGATAAGCTGCACTGATGTTGCATCCTGCATAATAAATAGAGGGCGTGTTTCCCTTGGCCTCGTTATAGTTAATAGCGCTGAGAAACTCAATAATTGCCTTAGTGCCAAGATAAGAACCACCAATACCGATTACGATAAAAGCATCACAATTGTTTTGGATTCTTTTTGCCGCATCTTTAATTCTTGAAAATTCTTCTTTATCATAATTTTCAGGCAGATCCATCCAACCGAGAAATTTATTTCCCGCGCCCGTCTTTTCTCTGAGCATTTTATCAGCGAGAGTAACCATGGGAGCCATACAGTCATATTCGTGCTCCGCAATGAATTTCTTTAAATATTTATCATTTAATTTAAGCGTCATAATTGTTTCCCTTCCAAATCGAACTAATAAATATTGTACTACTTTTAACTTTAAAATGCAAGAGATTTTTCGCTATTTTATAAGAAATTTTGATAAAATCCTAACAAATAGAGTCCAAAAATCTATCTTATCTATTTTTACTGTAGAAATTATACTCGATTTGCCAATTGATTTTCCATCCAAATAGTATTCGATATAGCCAAGCGCATCGCCTTTACGGATAGGAGCAGAAGTAGCAGTTGGCAAAACATATTTTTTCTCTACCCTGCTTGAACTTCCCTTCTTTAAAACCATAGAAAATTTTTCGGATACAATTTGACACTCGTCCTCTACACCACATTTTACTTTAAGGGCGTTAAGATTCTCAGGATCATTTTCGTACAATTCAAAATTGGTAAATCCCCAGTTTAGCAATTGTGTGGCAATAGAGTTTCTTATGTCACTACTCGGCGCCCCCATAACGACACAAATAAGGTGCATATTCCCTCTCTTGGCAGTTGCACTGACGCAGAATTTTGCTTTTGCAGTAGAACCTGTTTTAAGACCTGTAGCACCTTGATAGAACCTGACGAGTCGATTTGTGTTGGTCAAGCCGAACGCACCGTTCCGTATGGTATCCATCCATGTTGAACTATAGTTCAATATATCCTCGTGCTTTAGAAGCTCACGTGACATTATTGCAATATCTCGAGCGCTTGTTAGATGATTGGTAGCTGTATCATCAAGACCGTTGGTATTTTCAAAATTGGTATTACTCATACCCAATTCTTTCGCTTTGCTATTCATTCGTTGTACGAATAATTCTTCAGAGCCACAAATATGCTCTGCAAGAGCGACAGCAGCATCATTGGCAGAAGAAATAACGACGCTTTTAATCATATCCTCCACGCTCATTTGCTCTCCTTCCTTCAAATATATCTGTGAGCCGCCCATTGATGCCGCATAAGCGCTTGTGGTTATTATATCCGTGTATTTAAGATTACCGGTTGCAATTTCTTCCATAACAAGTAATAATGTCATTATTTTCGTAACCGATGCGGGTGGCAGTGCTTTATCAGCATTGCTTTCATACAAAACTGTTCCCGTAGTTGCATCCATAAGAATAACGCTTTCGCAGTTAAAATTCATTTGTTGGGTGGAATCATCTTCTCTTGCATATGTACTGAAAGTAGTTCCGGTGAATACAAGAATTAAAACAAATGCTATAGAAATAAAACTCTTAAAATTAAAAAAACTCATATATTTCACTCCTTTTCTTTTAGTGAAATATATGAGCTTTATAAATAGTTTATTACATCACTTGGCCGAGTTTTCGGCTTTGAGAATACCTTCGATGACGAGCGCTCCATCAGCTACGGCAGTAATTATCTGATACACTTCTCTTTCTCTTATATCGCCTACTGCATAAAGTCGGTCTATGTTGGTTTTACAGTAGTTATCAGTAACTATCTGTCCTTGAGGGGTCTTTTCAAGATTCTCGATAACGAAGTTCATATTTACCTGTTCACCCACAGCGCCAAAAACGCCGTCACAATCAATTTTTTGGCTTTTGCCCTCACCAATGTCAATACTGATACCTTCGACGAAATTTTCGCCTAAAATAGACCTTATAGACGCATTCATGACTAATTCTATATTGCTGATTCTCTTTGCGCGTTCAACAAGATAATTTGCCGCACGGAAGGTGTCGCGCCTGTGCACTAGATATACCTTATTACAAAACGCAGAGAGATATATTGCCTGGCTGACTGCGCTGTCACCTCCACCTATAACGCACACATCCTTACCCTTAAAGAAAAATCCATCGCAAGTCGCACAATATGATACTCCCGCACCTGCGAGCTGTTCCTCTCCGTCAACTCCAAGGTGCTTGTGTGAGCGACCCATAGCAAGAACAAGATACTTACATTCAAACTCATCTTTTTTAGTGCGAACCTTAAATCCAAAATTATTTTTTTCAACCGATATAGCGGCTTTTTTGATTATTTGGATATCATTTGCCTTTGCATGCTCAACGAACTGTGCGTGAAGATCCATTCCGCCAATGGATTTGAAGCCGAGATAATTTTCAATCTCTACTGCTTTAGTAAGCTGGCAATCCCCCGCACCCTTATCAAGAATTAAAACATTTAGACCTGCTCGTTTGGCATATATTGCAGTAGAAAGCCCGGCAGGGCCACCGCCGATAATTAAAACGTCTGTCATAATATCTCCTTTTCTTTATAGTTTCAAAACAAGCTGTGCCGACTTGACACAGCTTGCGGTTTATTCAACGTAATAAATAGTTTCATCGGGAAAGCAATAGCCAAGTAATCTTGCCATTCTCTCCTTATATTCATCATCAAGCTCGGTATTGATATAGTACTTCAATTCATCAATCTCGCGAATCTTGTTTTCATATATGGATTTTAGAGATTCTGTTTCCTGCTTTATGGCAATGTATTCCATTAACTTATTAGCTGAAATGATCAATGCTACTGCAACAATCATAACAATGAAGATACCAAGTAAAAGAGAGGGCAATTTCTTTATCTTTTTATGATTTAGTTTTTTGAAAATGTTCACGTTATCCTCCTCTTATACATTGTACTCGAGACTTACACTTTTTAACATATTTATTATACAACTTTATACATATTTTTGCAATAGGTTGCAATAAAAAAATAAGAATTTTTTGAATTAGCTTTGCTAGAGTATTTAGGAAACGTTTGAATAATGTTCCTATAGTTTTCTTGTAAAAAAACAGACCTGCAATAATTGCAATTAACAACATCCCCCTAAACTTTCCACCGTTAAAATAGTACAGGGTTAAAATGAATGTAACTGTAAAAACTAGAGTTGATGTCAGATCCTTTGTGAAATAAACTGTCCACGGTATTAGTTTATTATCGACTAGATTTTGAATATATATTTCTATAAATGATATAATGTCAAGAAAAAAGCCAAGCGCTATTCCTATAAAAAATATACTGATGGTATTTATAAGTATTGTATATGGCAATGCATCCATTATTTAAATATCCTTGAAAGTAAGCTATGCCTATCACTGTCGATGGCATCGTAGTAGTTTAATCCCGTGATCTTACCGTTCATTTCTATCTCGCCCTTTTCTACGTTCAATACGTTTATACGTATATTTTCACCTTCTATACTTAAATCTCCGCAAAGAGTTTTCAGATTAACACTATTTTCGTCGAAATTAATTATTTCTTTCACTCCGTTTATACTCAGCTTTGCTCTTGAATTTAATATTATATTGTGGGCAACATTAGTACCCATGCCTCTTGATTCGGACATAAAAAACACCTCCAACTTTTCTACTTAAAAGTATGTTGGCGGTGTTTAATTTATGAATTTAAGATATTACTTTATACAAAGAAGAGGCTTCATCCTTAAGCACATGCTCCTTAACGTCCAGAACACATATTTTAAGCGTTCTTGTACCGAAGGTTATTTCTATAATGTCGTTTTCTTTAACGTCGTAAGAGGCCTTGGCAGGTCTGCCATTGACCGTAACGTGAGCATTGTCACAGGCTTCATTTGCAACAGTTCTTCTTTTGATTATTCTTGATACCTTTAAAAATTTATCTAAGCGCATGATAATCTCCATATCAACAAATTATGGGCGGTAAACCGCCCATAATTTATAATAAATTAGTTTACTGCGTCCTTAAATGCCTTACCGGCTGTGAATGTGGGATGCTTGGAAGCAGAAATAACGATTTCTTCACCTGTTTTTGGGTTTCTACCTTTTCTTTCGCCGCGAGCCTTAACTTCGAATGTACCGAAGCCAACGAGCTGAACCTTTTCGCCATTCTTAAGAGCAGCCACTATGGAATCTGTAACAGCCTTAACTGCAACTTCTGCATCTTTTTTTGTAAGCTTACCAGCAGTAGCAACTGCCTCAACCAATTGAACTTTGTTCATTTTTAAAACCTAACCTTTCGTTATTGTTGTAATGATCTTCATTACAATACAATGATAACACAAAACCCTTTATATTGCAAGGGTTTTTTGCAATTTTTGAGAATTTTTTTATGTATTTTTAACATAAAAAATGAGTTTTGTTGTTAATATACAAACAAATTAACTAAAATTTGTTTATATTTTACTATAAACTATTCTTTATATTTGTTAATAAAAGAATTAGTCTTTTTGAAAAGTGCTTCTTCGGCGTCAATCTTACATTTAGAGGACAAGGCGCATATCGCGAATAGGAGTTCACCCATTTGATTGCTATCGATACTTTCTGTATGCTCTGCCATAGTAGCGAGCATAATTTGAGCATTTGAAATAATTTCTGCATTGTTGGTTTCCTGGTACTCGCCGGATTTCTTTGAAACCTTTGCAGCTCTCATAAGTGCCGGCATCATAGGTGGCACACTATTTAATCTGTCATAAACGGTATCTCTTCTTTTCTCCACGTTTTTGATAGCTTCCCAGTTATTTAATACTTCTTCCGAAGTCCCTGCTTGCACGTTGGCAAATATGTGTGGATGTCGGTGAATTAGCTTTACACAAACATCGTTGGAAACATCGTCTATATTAAAACTGCCTGTTTCCTTTTCTATTTGTGTATGAAAAACAACCTGAAGCAAAACATCACCTAATTCTTCGCGAAGCAATTCAGTATTTCTATTATCTATGGCTTCAATTACTTCATAGGTTTCTTCAATAAGATTTTTTCTAATGCTTTCGTGGGTTTGTTCTGCATCCCAAGGACAGCCGCCCTCTCCTCTTAAAATTTCAAGTATCAAGCAAAGATCATCAAAATTATAGCTTGATTTTGAGAGTATTTTTTCAACATTTTCGTTTTTTAACATTTTTATTCCTTTTCTATCTCATAAGGTGAATTTTAGTCAGTAGGTTTAAGATTTTGTTGCCTTTTGGTAACATCAATATTTCTTGTTCATTAATGGCTTTTAATTTTAAAATCATTATTCCATAAATAATAGCAACGATAAATACAACTATCAGAATTACCATTTTTGAAGAAGTCAGTGTCGAGAGTGCCAGATAGGAGGCAATACCTATCGCCATTGACAAAACAGTTGAGATAAAGGTTTTGCCAAATAAATTATATATTGTTTCATAGCCAGAAGAATGCCTTGCTATAAAGTAAAGGTTTATCGCAACAATCACAAGGGTTGAGAAAAAAGTACTTATGGGCGCGCCGTAGATATTTACCTGTGGCAATCCTATAAGAATAAATGAAATTATAATTTTAGTAACGGTTCCAAGCAGCATACTGATTATGGGTTTTTTTACATCCCTATACGCTTGCAGTGCGGCATTGGTTATTGTTATCATTGAAGATAAAAATACTGATAAACCGAGTAATGAAAGCAAGGGCGCGGTGTATTCAATTTCAGTTTCTTGTGATACAAATAAAAGACTTAATATGGGTTTGCTAAAAACAGCAATTCCAAGACCTGTGGGAAATGCGATGAGAGCGGTCATTTTAAAGGAAGAACAAAGGATCGACTTTTCCTTTGACTTATCGTTTGCCTCAATTGCTGAAGCAAGCAACGGTACAAGCGGTAAAGCTATCGCACTGACAAGAGTTGCAGGAAGATTATATATGGACACCGCCATAGTGCTATACGAGCCATAAATTGCATTAGCTTGCTCCTGAGTATAGCCGATCGCATTTAATCTTCCCAATATCATAGTCATATCGATTATTTTGGTAAGACTTAATATGGTGGAGCTTAAAGTAATGGGAATAGCTATATTTAAAAGATCCTTTACTATCCTACTTGATGAATCAATCGATACTGAAGTAACCACATTATCATCTTTAATTTTGTGTATCAATTTATACAAGATCAAATAGAGTAACGAAATTGCAACGCCGATAGTCAGACCTAAAACGGCAAATGCGGCTATCTGCGGAGTGTTATATCCGTTATTGATAGCCATAATAGCAAATCCAAGTCCAAGAAGCAGCTTTCCAAGTGCTTCTATTACTTGTGAAACTGCCGTTGGTATCATTATCTGATTGCCTTGAAAATAGCCCCTTATTGCACTGCTCAGACATATCATAAGTACTGTCGGTGAAATGGCAAGTATACAATATGCAGCTGAGTTATTTTTTATCAAATATGCCAATTCTTTATGGAATAAGCCCATAAGGAGTGTGCCAATCAATCCAAGCACACCAAGCAAAACAAGGGAGATATTAAATATCTTTTTTATGTTTTTAAATCTTCCCTGAGTTTTGTTCTCCGAAACAAGAATTGAAATAGCGACTGGAATCCCTGTAGTTGCTATAACAAAAAACAAAGAATATATATCGTAAGCAGAGTTGAAATAACCCATTCCCTCTGCACCGAGATATGCCATCATCGGAATTTTATAAAAAAGCCCGATGACCTTTACTATAACAGTAGAAATGGCGAGAACCGCAACGCCGGAGAAAAATTGTTTACCATAGTTTTTTGAATCAGTTTTATTTTCCTGCATGGTTCTCGCCCTCCATTAAATTTTAATCGAAATAATGCTTGCAGACATCATCAAATTCATATGTGACTTTTTCGATGTCGATAGTAGTAAACTCACCGTTCCGGTAAAGTATATCACCGTCAACCATAGTGAGAAGCACGTTTGATGAGTTTGCGCTATAAGAAAGAGTTGAATATGTATCAAAGCAGGGCTTATTGTTGATTGCATTTAAATCGATTATAACAAGGTCTGCTCTATCGCCAACCTTCAACCTTCCGCAATCGCTTCTTCCCTGTGATTTTGCTCCGTTAAGGGTTGCAATATCAAGCATTTGGGGCGCTTTAGTTGCTTCGGCATCACGGTTATAGCCCTTATGAAGAATAGAAGCAAGCTGATATTCTCTCATAATATCAAGGGTGTTATTAGATGCCGCACCGTCAGTGCCAAGAGATACGCAAACTCCCTTTTCAAGCATCTTGGGAAGTCGTGCAACTCCGCTTCCAAGCTTGAGATTGCTTGTCGCGTTATGAGAAACAAAAGCCCCACATTCGTTTATAATATCCATATCGTTATCGGTTACGTAAACACAGTGAGCAAGCGTGGTTGGAGATGAAAGCACTCCTGTATCGTAGAAAAATTCGATAGGAGTTTTTCCATATCTCTTGATGCAAGCCATATGCTCACTTTCGCTTTCGGAAGCGTGTATCTGCATTCTTAGCCCATTAGCTTTAGTATATTCAGCAACCTCGCGAATATACCCCTCTTGATTTGTATATTCAGCATGAAGTGACATATCCATTATAAGACGGCCGTTGTTGGCATTCTGATATTGATTAATCCATTCTATAGATTCTTTAAATCTCCAATCACCCTTGATTGTAGCGCTTTCGCCAAATGATACAAGAGAACGGGAAAGATTTGCTTTAATGCCCGTTTCAACTACTGCCTCAGCAACAGAATTTACAAACATGTACATATCTGAGAATGAAACGATACCGTTTTTAAGCATTTCTGCTATTGCATATTTTGCGCCAATGTATACGTTTTTAGTGTTAAGGCGTTCCTCCGCGGGGTAAATCTTTTCATTGAGCCAACGAGCAAGGGGCAAGTCCTCACCAAAACCGCGGAACATCACCATAGCCGCATGACAGTGTGAATTATAAAATCCGGGAATGAGAAGATTTCCGTTTCCGTTGATTACCTTATCAAATTCTCGAGGCTTTTCTCTGCCGATATAGGATATCAAAGCTCCGTCCGTCAAGACAAATATATGCTCGTCTGCAAAGCCGTATTCCTCAGGAATTCTAACGTTTTCAAATAAGATCTTCATATTTGTCCTCCTTCTTAATGAGTTTCATAGAATTTCTTTATCTCACCGAGTATGAGAGAGCCGGAATCCTTTTGAAGATATTCATAAGGATATTTAGGATTGAAATGTCTTATTATCTTGGTAGATGCAATATTTGCGGGGTAGTATTCAACAAGCTTTGTAACCGCTCCAGCACCGACTGAAAGAATGGAATGAACCTCTTCCATCATATAGATGTTATAAAGACCTTCAGTTCCCTCTTGAGCAAAACCAACGTTTTCAAAATTACCAACAGTATTCTTTTGTCTATACATATAATAAGGAACATATCCTGCTGCCTGTGCACGAAGCTGAGAATAGTCAACACATTTTCCTGCGTCACCGCCGCGAATCGAGTAGATGTTTTGATTTTGCGCAAGAATATCCGCCGCCTTTTTCACGCAGAAGGTATGTACAGTAATATTCTCGGGTTCAAGCGCAATAACTTTATCAAATGTGGAAGAAAAATACTTGAAATTATCGCCCGGAAGGCCTGCAATAATGTCGGTATTAATGCATTTTATACCGGAGTTTTTCGCAATATCATAAGCGCGGTAAAATTCCTCAATGCTATGGCTTCGACCGATTGACTTTATTACTTGCTCATTAAGCGACTGCGGATTAACACTGATTCGTGTAATGCCGTGCTTTTTAGCAACGGCGAGTTTTTCTGCGGAAATTGTGTCAGGTCTGCCGCCTTCGAGAGTAAACTCTTCGAGAGAGCTTACGTCAATTTTGCTGTCGATAAGCGACAAAAGCTTTTCAATCTGCTCGGCAGATAAAATAGTTGGAGTTCCGCCGCCAATGTATATGGTTTTAAGATTTAGCTCAAGTTCGTTTACGGTATCAAGTAACTCGTTTAGATCAATACAAAGCTTATCGAGATAAGCAGGTATCAATGAAAGGAGTTTAGGCGTTGTATATGAAACAAACGAGCAATATGAGCAACGAGAGGGACAGAACGGAATAGAAATATAAATACTGCAATCACGAACGCCGGGATTGCCCATTATCTTTTGTTCTCTGCGCGCTATATCGGTTGCAAGAGCAGCCTTTTTAGGAATAACGAAATAATCATTGGTAAGTATTCTTCTTACCTTTGCTTTGCTATTGCCGTTCAAAAGCATCTCCATAGCAACCTTTGAAGGTCTTACGCCCGTTAGCATACCCCAAGAGGGTCTGTAACCAAGAAGCTCGCTTCCAACAGCAAGAACAACGTTACCGGCGGCAATTTTTGCAGTTCTCTGCTTTGTTATCTCGGGTATAAAGTTAACGGTCTTCTCTGCCTCTGCTGTTTTGCCGTGATATGTCAAAATTGCTTTAGCATACGAGCCTGTATCGCTGTTGATAACGGAAACCTCCATAACTGGAGTATCTTCATCTATTTCCTTATTTTCAACAAATTTTTCTCCTGGAAAGAATATCATACACAGCGTTTGAACGTAAAATGCATTGATATCTCCGGTTACTGTTAATTTCATTTATTTTCTCCTATTTGAGTAGATTGCTGTCCATAACTATAGTAACAGGTCCGTCGTTGAGAATGCTTACCTGCATATCTGCACCAAACTCGCCGGTGCCGACATGTTTGACCTCAGCGCGTATAAGCTCAACAAAGTATTCATACAAGGGTATAGCAACAGAGGGCTCTGCTGCGCCGAAATAATCAGGTCTATTACCCTTTTTATAGTTCGCTAGCAAGGTGAACTGTGAGACCACAAGAATCTCACCGTCTACATCCTTGACAGAAAGATTCATTTTTCCATTATCGTCACAAAAAATTCTGAGCTTGGCAATTTTTGTTGCTAAAAGACGTGCATCTTCCTCAGTGTCACCTTTGGCGACACCGAGGAGGATCATAAGACCTTCTGCGCACTCTCCGCGAAGCTTATCATCAATTCTGACGCTTGAATTTTTAACTCTTTGTATAACAGCTATCATAAAAAATCCTTTAATTTACAAATCCTCGAGAAACGTCATAAATTCCCGGTATTGAACGCAATCTGGATACGATTGAATTATAATGATCGGTATTCTTACAACCAACCTTAAGAGAAACGAGTGATCCGCCCGAGGAGGTCTGTACACTTATCTGCAAGATGTCAACACGCATATCTGCAAGCGCAACGGAGATATCTGCAAGCATACCGATTCGGTCGTCAACTCTGATCTGAAGATTGGCTTCGAACAGGCTTCTCTTAGCATTAGAATCCTCATCCCAAGAGGCGCTTACCCAACGGTCAACGTATTCGGGGTTCTTCTGACCTGTAAGAACGTTGGGACAGTCACATTTATGAATGGAAATACCGTAGCCCTTTGTAATAAATCCGATAACCTTATCTCCGGGCAACGGATTACAGCATTTAGCAAATTTAACACTGCATCCACTTTCGCCGTCAACGATAATTCCGCTATTGGATCTTATCTTTTTAGGCTTTGAGGTTACCATGTTTTCTTCGGTTACAACCGGAGGCGGCTCAATAGGAGCAACAAGCTTACCTATTTCGTCAACTATCTTATTTCGAACCTTTGAAAGCGGAAGTCCGCCGTAACCGATTGTATTATAAAGATCGTCTGCGGTTGAAAAACCGTTACGTTGAGCAACGTTTTCAACTGCTTCTGTTCGAGTAGCTTCATTAACAACGTAGCCTGCTTTTTTGATCTCACCCTCGATCATGGAGCGACCGAGCAGTATATTATCAGCTCTCTTTTCCTTTTTGAACCACTGACGTATTCTGTTTTTGGCGTCGCTTGTCGTTACTATCTTAAGCCAGTCACGGCTTGGCCCTTTTGAAGCAGATGACGTAAGAATCTCAACGATCTCACCATTTTGAAGAACTCTGTCAATCGGCACGATCATACCGTTAATCTTTGCGCCGATCATCTTATGACCGACCGCACTGTGAATTGCATAAGCAAAGTCAATAACGGTAGCTCCCTGCGGAAGCGCCATAACGTCACCCTTGGGGGTAAATACAAATGTTTCATCGTGAAAGATATCAATTTTAAGAGCTTGCATAAACTCCTCGGGGTCACGTGTTTCGTCCTCGGTTTCAAGGAGCTTTGAAATCCATTCAAGCTTTTTATCTATTTCTTCTTTTGAGCGTTCGCCCGACTTATATTTCCAGTGAGCAGCCACACCGTATTCAGCGATATGGTGCATTTCCCATGTTCTTATCTGAACCTCAAAAGGAATGCCGTATTTACCAATAACCGTTGTATGTAGCGAACGGTACATATTGGGTTTGGGTGTGGATATATAATCTTTAAATCTCCCGGGGACGGAGTTAAACATCTCGTGAATAAGACCGAGCGCGGTGTAACAGTCAAGCTCGGTATCTACGATGATTCTGAGCGCATAAAAGTCAAAGATCTCGTCAAAACTCTTGTTCTGATTATACATCTTTTTATAGATACTGTACGCAGTCTTGATACGTCCTTCAAGCGTGAATTTAATATTGTTTTCACGAAGCTTGTTGTCAACCATCAAGCGCACGTCCTCAATAAAATGAAGACTTTGTCCGTATTTCTTTTCAATATTCGATCGAACCTCATTATATCCGATTGGGTCGATATATTTTAAACCGAGATTTTCAAGCTCTTGCTTTATCTTTTGCATACCGAGTCGGTGAGCCAAAGGAGCGTAGACCTGCATTGTTTCAAGAGCAGTGATTCTGCGCTTCGCATCGGGCTTTGCATCAAGAGTACGCATATTGTGCAATCTGTCGCAAAGCTTGATGAATATAACTCTAACGTCCTTTGACATAGCAAGAAGCATTTTTCTAAGCGTTTCGATATGTGCTTCTTCTTTGTCTTCGACCTTGAGAGTAACGATTTTTGTAAGACCGTCAACGAGCATAGCTACGTCTTCACCAAAAATCTTTTCAAGCTCTTTAAGATTGGTTTTCTCAGCACAATCTTCTACCGTATCGTGAAGCAATGCGGCACAAATCGAGTCGGTATCAAGCTCAAGTCCTGCTACTATTTCAGCAACGGCTATGGGGTGAGAGATATACACCTCACCGCTTGCTCTGAACTGACCTTCGTGCATGTCGCGCGCATATAGATATGCTTTTTCAATTTTTTCGATATCGTATCTTTTGCCCGTTGTTTTTAGCATTGTGACGAGCTTTTGGATACCTTCGTGTGTAGTGGACATATATAGTCTCCGTTAGTTCTAAATGCATTGATTTTTGAGTTTTTTGAGGATTGATGATTTTTCAATACTGGTTTTTTCTGAATTGAAATAGATATCAAATTGGTAGATACCGGGGGTTACCTCATCAATTGTACATATTTTCAATTCATTAAGCACCTCAAGAATTACCTTGAGCTTAGCAAGTCGGATATGACAATTTTTAATTAAAGCGAGCTTGTGATATATCTCAACTTCAGTCATCATATCGTTACCCATTCTAAATTCCTTTCTAAGTAAGGAGTATACGGTAACAAAATCATCGCGAGTAGGAAAAATGCCATCATTTTCGTGATAGCTTTCGCCCTTTCTGATTGAGGAATAGATTTCATTTTCCCTTTTAAAATATGAGATATAATCCTCAGAATGCTTTATATCCTGAATTATCATCTGAACGCTTTCAACATTGTTAAATTTATTAATATCAATCGTGAAGAGTAAATCAACAATGTCATTTTCTTTGATATTTAGATTCAAATATGATTTATGGAACATTACGGCATTAATAGTATGACCGCTTTGTTCAAATACAAATTTTGTATGATTGCCTGAGCCTATAAGGTAAGCGCGAACGACCTTAAGCCCCTTTATTATAAAATTGGGTATGGGATTCATATTGCCAAATGGCTCAAGAAGAGTAATTTCTTTTGCAAGATTTATGGTTACGTCACTGAGCCGAAGCTCTCTATCCGCCTCAATCTTGCAATAAAGGTCCTCCTCCGAAAGTATTTTATTAGCATATTCGTTGATCTTCTGACGGAAGGAATCAACGTCTTTACGGCGAACAGTAAGACCCGCAGCAAGCTCGTGACCTCCGAATTTTACAAGCGTATCCTTGGAATACGAAAGTGCTTCAACAAGATTAAAGCCTTTTATACTTCTGCCAGAGCCCTTGCCTACGTCAAGATCACTTATAGGGCCAATATTAGCACCGTCAAACGATATAAGAATAGAAGGCAAACCGTATTTTTCGGTAACCTTTGATGAAACGATACCAACAACACCTTGAAGCCATTCGTTATCGGTTACAACAATGACCTTTTGGTTTTCCAGATCCAATTCTTTTTCTATCTTCTTATATGCTTCTTCAGCAATCTTATTTTCTTCGATCTGACGTGTATAGTTTATCTCGCAAAGCTCGTGGGCAAGTATTTCTGCAGCTTCCTTATCTTCAGCAAGCAAAAGCTCAACCGCGCGAGATGCACTGCTTATGCGCCCTGCAGCATTTATGCGAGGTGCAATAGTAAAACCGATATATGTAGAATTTATTTTTCTTGGTTTAATTGCTTTTGGCTTATCGTCATAAACCACGGGCTTTACGTTAGGATTTGCTCCCGAGCTCGCCGCTTCCATAAGCGCACGCAAGCCTATGCGTTCGGTTTTTTCCAACATAGCAAGTCCGAATTTTACAATTATTCGATTTTCATCTACGATGGGCATGACGTCTGCTATAGTGCCGATGGCGGCAAGGTCAGCAAAACGGTAATATATCGACTTGACGGCGTCAATCTCGTGATTTTTATCATAGAAATTAAGTATTTCAAAGGCACATATTACCTTAAAAATAACTCCTACACCTGCTAGCGATTTGAATGGATAGGGACAATCCCTTCTATGCGGATTTACAACCGCAATGGCATTTGGAATTTCGTCCTGGCATTCGTGGTGGTCAGTAACAACGATATCAATGCCGAGTGAAGATGCAAATTTTGTTTCTTCAATAGCGGTAATTCCTGTATCAACTGTAATTATTAGTGTTACACCGCGATTGGCAAGGAGCTCTATTGATTGATTTGAAAGCCCATATCCCTCACCAATTCTGTTTGGAATGTAGTAACCAATGTCTGCACCAAGTTCTTTTAAGTAAAGGTATAGCATAGTTACAGATGTTACACCGTCAACGTCATAATCTCCGTAAATGGCAATTTTTTCGTTGTTTTCAAGCGCCTTCTGAATTCTGAAAACAGCTTTTTCAACGTCTTTAAGTAATAAGGGTGAGTGTAGGACAATATCATCAAATCGAAGGAATTTTGAGGCGTCAAAAGAATTTTTATAACCTCTATTATAGAGCAAGGAGGCACAAATTTCAGAAATATTATTTTTACTTGCGATTTCAGAAACTGCTTCTATATTCTCTTTTGTTTCTACAAATTTTGATGACCATACGGTCTTTCTTCTGTTCAATTTTGTGCCCTCCTTTCTTAAAAATCAGGGTTTGTATTTCTTCATTATTTCTAGGGAGACCTTAATTCCGTCCACGGCAGAGCTCATAATACCGCCTGCATATCCCGCACCCTCGCCGCAGGGATATATTCTTGAATCGGAAATAGCTGATAAATCGCCGCTTCGTATTATTCTTATAGGAGCAGATG
>CAZLIB010000007.1:17488-18406 GCA_964559465.1 uncultured Lachnospiraceae bacterium | reverse complement strand
AAGAAAAGCGGCTAAAGAGTCCTGGTATTTAAATACAGTGCCACTGACTGTAGCAACTGCTTTCCGGTTATCCACTTTTTCTTTGCAGGTATAGCCACAAAGAAAAAGTTCCCAAAAAGAAATGGCGTATACAAGGGCTGCGCGCCCTTGACCGCGCCACTGCTCGTGGAGAGCCACTTTTAAAAAAGTGGACAAAACAACAGCACAAAGCGAGTGCTAACACACCGATAAATCCCGATTTACCGTTCAAATTTTAATTTATCAAAGTTATTCCTCAAGCTGTCTGCCGAGAAAGCTTGCGGCGGTGGAAACAAGGCGGTTTTCCACCTCTGCGGAGAGATTGTTCTTACCGTAACCGTCAACCGTCTTAAGCGACGCCACGCAACCAATTACGTCTCCACTGCTGATGATGGGCATAGCACAGCTGACGTAATGCGCAAGTCCATCGCCAAGCGGCATCATCTGCTCATCTCCCTCTCGGTGAACATAGATGCTCCTTCCCTCCATGATCCTTTCAAATTCCGCTGAGAGTGACTTTTCAAGATATTCTCGCTTGGGCACTCCCGCGCAAGCGATACAAACGTCACGGTCACAAATAATAACATCCATCATACATATCTTATGGAGCGTTTCCGCATACTGCGAAGCAAAATTCGTTAGCTCGCCAATGGGTGAGTACTTTTTAAAAATGACCTCACCCTCTCTATCGGTAAATATTTCCAATGGATCTCCTTCCCTGATCCTCATAGTTCTTCTTATCTCTTTTGGAATGACTACTCTGCCAAGATCATCAATTCTTCTTACAATTCCTGTGGCTTTCATATATATAAATCTCCTTTAATAAAACATTTGTATTTGCCAAATTAGTTTTTGTCTTATTTTGAGATTTATTCATATTTTTTGCTAAAAAACAAAACG
>CAZLIB010000007.1:0-17478 GCA_964559465.1 uncultured Lachnospiraceae bacterium | reverse complement strand
GCTAAATTTATCAATAATAAAAATCCGCCCGCGTGGTTTTCTTTTAACAAAAAAACGGCAGTTCTTTTCGAACTGCCGTTTCAGTTTATTTTGCTATATCGAGTATCTCACCAAAATGCTTGATACTGTGATCTGCTTTCTCATATCCGTAAGCATCACCGATAGCGAAGGTGGTAAAGCCACCTGCCTTGCCTGCGTCAACGCCTGCCTTGGCGTCCTCTACTACGTAGCACTTGGAGCAATCAAGCCCCAAGAACATCGCTCCCTTAATGAACACCTCGGGATCGGGCTTGCTGTTCGTAATGTTGTTTCCGTCGGAAACCGCATCAAAAAAGCCCTCAAGACCGATATATTTAAGTATAGCTGGAGTGTTCTTGCTTGAAGAACCTATCGCAAGCTTATATCCGCGTGCACGAAGCTCGTTGAGAGTTTCTGCAACTCCCGGAAGTATGTCTGCAGGAGTCAGATTTTTGAGAAGCTCCTTGTAGATATCGTTCTTATACGTTGCAAGAGCGATCTTTTCTTCGTCGGAGTATTCTTTGCTCGCACGTTCAAGCACGATCTCAAGACTTGCCATACGGCTTACACCGCGAAGTCGGTTATTTATCTCTTCATCAAAATAAATACCTTCCTCATCAGCCATCTTCTTCCACGCCTGATAGTGAAGACCGTCGGTAGAAACGATAACACCGTCAAGGTCAAATATAAATCCCTTCATACTGCACCTCATATTTTATAAACAAGAGTATTTTTAAGTATTCTCTTTTCACCGTCGGAAGCTTGAACGTTAATAACGCCCGCACCCTTCTTTTTAAGTATCAGCTCACCGTTTTTCATACTGAGCGTTATCTTCGCGCCCTTGTAAATGAAATGGGCTGTAACACCGTCAAAAAGCGTTCTGACGGGATTGATACAAAGTGTACCATCCTCCTTAACCGAAAGCCCGAAAATACCGTAGATGACCGCAAGATATCCGCCTGCAAGGCAACCTGCGTGAACGCCCTGCCATGCAACTCCGTGAATGTCGTCAACGTCCATTTTAACCGTATTGAGAAGATTTTTACGGAATGAGAGCATTTGCTTATTCTGCGCACATGCAATCGCGTGCACGGGGAATGTCAAGGAGGAGCTTACCTCGCACATATTCTCATAATAATCCCAGTTCTCTGCAAAATGAGTTCTATCAACACCAACGTCAACCATTGTGTAAAGCAAGATAACGTCTGGCTGCTTGATGATCTGACTCTTGTGATAAAGTCCGCTTTTTTTCATCTGGAACTGCTTTAAGGTTCCCTTTCCCTGCTCCTCAAGCGAGCGTGAAAGCCCGAAATATCCGTCAAACTGAGGAATTAGTCCGTTCTCGCACATAGGAAGATAGAGCTTTGATGATATCTCCTTCATCCTTTCGAGAAGAGATGGCTCAACCTCATAAGAAAGCTCGTCACAAAGAGAGATGAAGCGGTCAAATGCGAATTTAACGCAATAGTTTGTATATGCATCGTTATCAACGTAGGGATGATGCTCGTCAGTACCCGTAACCTTGCAGATCTCGTATCTATCTCCGTTAAGATTGACGCGGGAAATCCAGAATTTAAGGCATTCAAGTATCATCTCCATACCGTAATCAAGCATAAATTCTCTATCTCCCGTGTAACGGTAATAATTAATAATGCCGTATGGAATGTCAGAGTTAATATGTATCTGCATGAAAGGATGACGCGCATACTGCCATACTCTTTCGTCGCCATTTACAGACGAGCAGAATGCAAACATAGCTCCGTCATATCCCTTTTCCTGTGCATTCTTCTTTGCCTGCGGAAGCATTCTGTATCTATACATAAGTGCGTTTTTTGCTGTTTGGGGCGCAGTAAGAAGGAAAAATGGCATCTGATGGATCTCACAATCCCACCAAACGAACTGATTATATCTTTCACCGGTAAGTGCCTTTGCGGAAATTCCGTGAACGCTATCCTTCATTGATGCGGAAATAGCGGTGTGATAGCTTGCAAATCTGAGATATGCATCCACTTCGTCGTCACCCTCGATCTTAACGTCCATCATCGCAAAATACGATCTGTACGCAGTAAGATGTGCTTTTTTAAGAGCGCTGTAATCGGGCGTTTCTGCGGCAAGCCTTTCTCTTGCACAATCTGTAATATCTTTTTCAGTATCTCTATCAGTAATGATATACGATATCTTTTCAAGGGTATATGCTTTAGCACTATCGCAAAGGTATTCAATGCCCACTGTGCCGTTTTCGCTGTATTCTCCAAGAACTCTTCCTTTAGGAAATACGTTTCTTATTCCATAGCAAGCGGAAAATCCGTACTTGTTGACAGCATGATATCTGTGAATGATATCAGTGCCCTCAATATTTAACAAATCCGTCTTTGTTATAAACTGACCGCCTGTTTTGATAGAGGTATCAATACCTGACATTATCTTAACTGGAAGATCGTGATTTATGGGTCTTACCTTGATCTTCTGACAATAGAGGTGCTCGTCCGCAAATGAGGCAAAGCGTTCAAATACAAATTCAGTCCTATTTCCTTCTCCGTCATCCCATACAAGCTCTCTTGTATAAACGGCAGTCATAGGGTCAAGGAAGCGATGCCATTTAACTATTTTTCCTTCCCAAGGGAAGAAAATCTTATCTCCCACAGTGATTTTAACCGTGAGAAAATCGTGCATATTAACACAGCTATCCTGCTTTTCAAAGCTCTTGAGCTGTTCTTCGTCAAGATAGTATTTTTTCATATACTCGTTGTCGGTAAATGGCTCGGTAACCTCGATTATTTCGTCTATAAATCCACGAACGAATGCACCCTGAACGCGTTGAGAGCCAAATTCCTCAAAGCTTCCCCTAACACCCATATAGCCGTTACCCGTAGTAAAAAGAGTAGCAAGAATGGGTTCATCGGCTATGTCGTAAATATTCTCACTGAAATTTTTGTTTTTATCTAATCCGTACATAATATTGTTTCCTATAACAAATTTTTTTCAGCAGGCGACGGGGGATCCGTCGCCTGCTTTGTTATCAGTATTAGCCGCCGAAAAGCTCAGCAAAGAACTCTTCGAAAAATTTAATAATCGATCTGAAAAACGCACCTATAAGCTCAAAAATATTCATGCTTGCGCCCTGATCACCATCGCCTGAGCCGTCGGGATTCTCAGTATTGTCGGGAACCTCGGGTTCTGCCTTTTCCTCTGTATGTACTGCTGTGATATCAATACTCATCGTTGACTTGGTAGCCCAAGGTGAGAAGGAAACATAGCAAGCAGAGGGGTCTGTAAAGTGGCTCATTCCCTCAAGTGCGCTTGCGGGAACTGTGAGTGTATCCATTCCAAGAGGAGATATAATGCTCATGTCAAGTCCACCCTCAGTATTAAGTGCAAATTCAATATCGAAAGGAATTGCACCTGTGTTACCGTATACAAGGAGGTCGCTTCTGCCAAGAGCAAGACCGGAGCCTGTGCTTACGCTACCGCTGCTAAAGTCAATGCAAATAAGCAAGCCTTCGTTTGCAAGCCACTTGTCCTTGTATGTGTTAGAGAACAAAATACCGAGAACCTTGTTTTCAGACTGAATATTGAGATTTGTAAATCCAAGGTGCAATCCATCAAGATCAAGCTTGGAATTAAAGCCAAGGAAATAGTTCTTCGTAGCATCCTTCCAGTTAAGCTTAACACCGATATTATCGCTATCCTCTATCCAACCTTTGGAGGTCATGGGAGAAATGCTGAACGTATTGTCCTTTGTAGGTGCAAACTCATTCGAGCAGTCTGTAATGAAATACTGATTGTAGTATCCTCTTTCGAGGTTTTCAAAATCATCAAGCTTGTTCATAAGATTCTTGATCTTATAGCTGAGCTTATTTATCTCCTTGCGCATTGTGGTAACATCATCAAGATCGGACTCTGTAAGATCCTTTGCCAAAAGCTCATCGATTTTCGAGTCAAATCTTGCCGCGATTATCGTATTTTCTTCGGTCATATCGACCATTGACTGTGTTACCTCTGTATACTGATAATAGCAGTCGTATGCTCTCACCCTAACTTTATAGGGATATTGGAACGTACCCGTAAAGGTCGTTGAATAACTCTTTGGCATATTCTCAAGCTGGGGATCGTCATAGAAAGGAGTAACGATCGTCTTGGATGCTATCACTGAACCGCTTTCGTTAACTACCTCGATAACGTAATAGAATACCATATCGTCATCGGTTGCGGATTTAAAATCTACTCTGATTTCGGAGCTTGAAACCTCGATAACCTCAATACCTGCGGGAAATTGAGGTGTGCTGTTGTTTGCAAGTCTTGTTTCCTTTGAATATCTTGTAAGAGATGAGCCATCTGCCTTATACGCGTCGATATACCAAGGCTGCTTAATGACCATATCCTTTGCGAGATCTATTCTTGTGATTCGGATATTGTTGTTGCTATCCACCTCAACGATCATACCTTGTGAATAAGAACGACGGTTTTCGAGAGATATCATATCAAAGTCAATATCGGATGAGCTTCCGGAGTTGATTTGTGTGTATGTTGTCTGATTGATATTCGTTTCAAGATTCATTGCGTAGTGAGTATGTCCGCTGAAAAGAATTACTTGAGGATATCCCTTGAGTACAGTGTCAAGCTGAGCTGAAGCACCCCAGTTACCTGTTCCCTTCACATCGTCGGACATACTGCCGTAAACAGTGTCCTTGGCAGGACTATGGCAGGATACGAAAATATAAGAGTTAGGATCCTTTGCCACGATAGCATCAAGTGTGTCTCTGAGCCACGTTTCAGTTTCTGCTGAAAGCGTATTATAATTGGGCATGTACGTTTGAATATCGACAGTTATGAAATGATAACCGTTTATAACAACGTGACGGTTGCCGTTGTAGATGCTTGTCATATCCTGATCGAACAGATACATATCGGAGCCGTAAGCATCAACGAATTCTGCTCTTGTCATACAACCTGACCAATATACGTCATGGTTGCCGTGAGTTACAATTATAGGTGTTTTAGTAACATCAAAGTACTCTTTAACTATTGAAGTAAAAAGCTGTGCCTGCTCCTCTGTACCGTCCTGAGTCTGGTCACCGTTAAAAAGTACTGCATCAAGACCGTTTGTTGCATATTTTTTAATTGTTTCAAGTGTGTTTCGAAGAATATTTGCATTGTCGCCATATCCAATATGTGGGTCAGAAAGATTTGCAAAGGTAAATACAATGTCATTTTCATTAAAAGCATAATCGGATGTTGACACGACATTCACCTCACTCTCTGCGCTTACGAACATAGGCACTATGCCTAAGCACATTAATAAGACTAAAATTAAACTAATCGTTTTCTTAAATCCGGTCATAAGGTTCTCCTGTTATTTTTATTTGTAATAGACACCAACGGAGTCTATTTGTACGGCCACATTGTAAGTTCCCGTTACCTCGAATCCAAAGTTCATTCCGCCAATATAGAGATCTTCCCAAGCTGTGTCACCGAGATATCCCCTTGCCTTTGCAGTTTCAAATGCTGTTTTGGCAACGTCGAGAAGATGAAAATCAACAGTTCTGTATTCGTTTACTACGGGGCATTTGCCGTTAGAATGAACAAGGGCTGAGGCGGGCTGATAGATGAATGCATGTGTCGCATCCTCCTTACCCGCATCCTCAGCGGCATATCCACCGAAGGAAGCTCCCGATATGCGATTATCCCAGAGGGTTATTCCAAACCAAACGTATTTTCCGTAGTCGGGATGTCCCTCTGTTCTATTCTGGAGGGTGATGTACCAAACGAGCTGAGCGCAGTGCTTATTTGAATCTGCTGAGCTGCCCATACAGTCCTCAAACTTGGTTATCTCATAACTCATATTCATCACAAGATCCTCAAGCTCACTAACGTGAACAAGATTGGAACCAAAATCCTGTGACAAAAGCGTGTGAGGCCAGCTCTCACCGTCCTGGCGAGGCTGATCATATTCCACTTGCGCGTTAAGCTCCATATATATAGATCCAATCGTGCTGTCAATAGTCAGTATTTTTGCCGGAATAACAACTCCGTTAACCGTCTGACCGTCGGATATATAGGTGAAAGCATCTCCACCGTTAAAATAATTTCTTTCCGCATACTCGTAAAGGTCATATTTTGATCCCCATTGCGGAAACACCCAGCAGGCATCACCTTCGGCATTAACACCCCCGATAGTTCCTGCAAGATCTCCATCGGGTTTTAAAACATTAATGCCGTTCTTAAAAAAAGGATCTCCAAAAAGCACTCCATAGCCGTTGCTTGTGTACTTTTCATAGGCCGTTTTCGTGCCTGTGACCTCATATTCAAAATCAATAAGAGTTGCAAGAAGATTCATTGCATAAACACGTGCAAAGAAATCGTTGGGATGGTTTACGTTATTACTTGACATTTCGGTATAATATTTACCCGAATCAAGAAGATCCTGATGCATAGCACCGATATCAACAACGGAAACGTTTTCATAATTCTTTGCTATTTTGCTGAGATATTCAGTATATTCCGTCTGATTCTTGGACTGATTCTTTGCCATGGGATTTGCAAGCATCGTTCCGAGAAGAATGATCTCGCAATCAGGATTCTGCTGGCGAAGGGTCTTTATCATACTCATAATGTTATTGCAGTAAGTATCAATGGAAAGACCGAGCGTAGCGTCGTTCATACCAAAGCCAATTATAGCAATATCAGGAACGTAACCCTTCAATTCGCCCGAAATGAACTGTGTTGCAAGACCGGACTTTTGTACCTGAACGCCTGCTATCCAACCTGTACCGCCGCCAATTCCGTTTGACGACGTCCAACCGCCAACGCTGGTATTCTTGAGATTAACTGTTCCGCCGTAGTAGTTGGAAAGTCCCTCAACAAACATCTGGGGCCAAGTGATAAGGTTGGGAGAGATGCCAAGCACTGAGGATGAGTTTGCACCCGTGGAGATACTGTCGCCAAATACGAGCACGTTTACTTCCTCTTTATTTTTAAGCTTTGCAAGTGTCTTGCTAAGTGTTGTGTCACCAAGATATTCAGGCACGCTTCCCGTCCAAGTATTTTCTGCGTGAGTATAAGTAACGCTAAGCTGCATCTGAACTATCTGATATCCCTCTGTAAAGGGCAAGCAAAGACCATCTGTCTTTGAGGGAATGTCGGACTGCAACGTAAGTCCGGGGAATTTCTGCTCACCTGTGAGCATTTTGTCAGTAACGTAGGGCATACTTGTTGCGAATTCGTCAAGCTCAAGTATGTCGTTGTGAACGATGCTTCCCTTTGCTACTATATAACCGTTTTCATAAACGAAGTCCACGCCTTCGGTAAATGTCTTTATTTGAGAGCCGTTATTTTCGTGGAAATACCAAGTAACGGACTCGATTTTTTCTGCTTCAAAAAGGAGTTTGGCACGGGGTGCCTCAATTACATTGCCCTGATCGTCGGTTTTGGCTACGAGCATAACACTTTCATCATACATTGTGTTACCCAGCCAGAAGGGCTGTGCATAATCTTTCAATTTCATATCGTCTGTCGGGGGATTTGTACCTTCACCCTTATCTGTTGTAGGAGTAGTTGTTGTAGTTTTTTCGGTGCCGCCGTTAAATTCTTCCCAAAATTCGTTCCATGCCTGGCAAGAAGCCATTGGAATCATAATGGCAAATATGAGTAACAGCGCCAAAATTTTCTTAATACTTTTCAATTTGTTTCACCTCGTTTGCTGTGAAATAGCAATTCTTAAAAAACTTCCGGGCATTATAATATATAACACCCGGAAGCCATAATATCCGGATTTACTTGTAATAAATCCAAAGCTTATTTACCTTCAATTCGCGAGAGGTGTTCCCTATCTTGAATATTCGGTATATGAAATTTTATCAACTATTATGCTTTTTTGCCGAAAATACCTGCAAAAAAGTTTACGATAGCATCAATGATTCCTCTGAAGAAGCGAGCAAGCTTCTGAGCGAATGAAAGCTCTTCTTCGTCATCGCCGGGCTCTTCAGGAGTTGTGGGCTCGTCGGGGGTTGTGGGCTCGTCAGGAGTTGTGGGCTCGTCGGGAGTTGTAGGCTCGTCAGAGGGCTTGCCGAATTCAACGCCGTTAGCGCTTACGAGTGTAAGAATATTGGGATATTCCTTGTTGTCTGCAAATGAACCCATTGAGAAGTAAACGTCATTAGGCATATCGTAGCCCTGGCTTGTAAGAGTTTCGCGAGTAAGAACTATCTCTGCCTCGTTTACCCTGATTACGTAAGCCCAATATGTAGAATCTTCTACGAAGCTGTAGTATTCTTCATACTTAATAGAAATTGTGATTGTACCGCCGTCAACAGGTGTAGCGATCGCACTTGCTGCAAGAGCTACGTCATTGTTGTTCATGATCTGAACGTTTGATTCTGTAGCATAGAGCCAGATGATGATGGAGATACCATCGCTCATGGACTTGTAAGAATCAGGAGATGCGAGGAAGTTGAAGCAAAGGTTGTTTGCGCTTGTGCCATCGTTATAGTATGCTGCGCTTGTAAGCTCAATAACTACTTCAACTCCTGTTGTAAGGTTAAGTGCCTTGTTATAGTTAAGACGTGCGGGGAATTCAACCTTGGACTCAACTGCAAGACCTGTTTCGTTCCATTCAACCATAGGAATGTTAGTTGCATTCATATAATAGAATACGTTTGCAGCAATTACTCTTTCAAGATCAGCAAGCTTGCCTGCGATATCAGAATTTTCTTCCATGAGGTAATCAAGCTTGATGGATTTGAATTTAATACGAACGGGAGCAAAGTCGTCAAGAGTTGTGTATTCAGTCTCAAGAAGCTCTGTTACTTCTGCGATCTGTGCAAGAACAAATGCTTCACAAGCTGCCTTAATTGTGTTGTAGCCGTCTACGTAGCGTGTGTAAAGCTCGCCGTCAGCTTCAGTAATTGTAACGTAAGTTGCGATATCAGCATATGCTGACTTAGCATCGTCAAGATTGGGCTTAATTGTAAGGTCAGCCTGAAGCTTTGCTTCCATAGCCGCGATGTAGCTTTCCTTAAGTGCGGGAAGAACTACTGTTTCAACGTTCACCACTGCTTCATCGCCTGCTGCGATAGCTGCCTCAAGAGCAGCTTTGTCTGTTTCGTTAAGAACTGTTGTGATCTTTACGTATGCTGCGGATGTTTCGTATGCTTCTCTAAAGGACTTAACCTCTACGAGAGCGTCAATGATAGTGGAAGATGTTGCATCAAGTGCAGCGATCTTAGCTTCGTATGTTGTTACCCAAAGAAGACCGATGCAGTAGTCGTGTGTATATGCGAGAGATGCAAGAGCTGCATCGATCTCCGCCTTCGCTTCATCACTGAGCATAGAAGCTCTGTTATCATATTCAGCCTTTGCCTCATTTGCAAGAGCAAGAGCTGCTGCAAGAGAATCTGTATTGAGAGTGGAGGTGTCTGCGATAAGTGCTTCGTAAGCTGCCTTTGCTGCGTCGAGCTTGTCAGTTACTGCCTTTTTAATAATAACAACGATTTCTTCGTTTGCTGCAAGCTCAGCATCAACGCCTGCAACTATAAGACCAAGCTCAGCAAGCTCTCTTGCACGAAGTCCGTTTGCAGAAGCAAGAACCTCAGCTCTTGCTGCCATAGCTACATCGTAAGAAGCTGCGTCTGTGATAGCAGCAGCTGCTGTCTTATATGCTTCAACCTTTGCTACTGCGTTTGTTACTGTTTCGCCGGAGATGTAAGTTCTGTAATTATCGTCAACGATCTTGTACTCTACTGAGCACGCGGGATTTGTTCCGGAGGGGAATCCTGCTGCGATAACATAGCACTCGCCGTTTTCGTTGAGCATATCTGCTACTGTTGCCTTGGGAAGATATACTGTACAGCTCTTTTCGTCAGCATTGTAGTTAGCGTTGTTGCCCCACATTGTGCTGTCTGTCATTGTGATTTTTACAGAATAGAATTCGTCGTTGTAGGATTCGAACTTAATTGTCCAGCCCATTGTTGCTGCCTGAGCGCAAACCATCGAGCTTGCCACACCAAATCCTTTATCAGAAGTAGTGTCGGGAGATACGTGAACAACGGATGCGTTGTTATAGTTATGATTTGTGGTAAAGTTAAGTCTTGCCTGACCATAAAGTCCATTCCAATATGTAATTGCGAAAGGAGAACCGTCTTCAAAGTATGCACCCTCTGTGCCCGCGAATACGATACCCACACAGTCTCCACTGTTTGTTGTTGCTCTAAAGTTGATTTCAAGTCCGTCGAATTTTACAAGATGCTTATAGTATGCACGAGCACCCCAACCTGAAAGATTAGAAACCTCTGTGTAACCGTTTTCTGCGAAGTTAGCAACGGGAGCACCTGAATAAGCAACCCAGTCACTATCGGCTGTGCCTACGATTGTTGCTGCGGGAGTTTCGGGTTCAACAGTTGTATCTTCATCCTCTGTTACAGCCTCAGTTACCTTAATGCTGTAATTGGGACTGCCAAGACCGGAAGCGGAAACATAGAGCTTGCCGTCTGCGTCAAGAGCACCTGCAAAGTCGGATTTCTTCATATAGAATGTGCAGGAATAACCGTTTTCATCTGCAGAGTAGTTGCAGTTGTTTTCCCAAAGAAGATTTGCCTGAGCGATTGTGAACTTAACCTCGTACGCAGTATCATCATAAGAATTGATCTCAATCTTGATGTCACCATTTGATACGTTGTTAAGTACCATAGAACCAGCTGCAGAAAATCCTACAGTTGTACATGCAGCATCTGTATGAGCAAGAGACGTTGAGCCGTAGTCATGGTTTGTACCAACGTGGAATCTTGACTGACCATTTGCGTAAGGATTATACCAAAGTGTCATTGCAACAGCTGCGCCGCTACTATATGTAGCATTGGGAGCTGCTGAAAAGATAATACCTGCTGCCTGACTTGTTGTAAAGTCAGAAACCTTCATTTGGATAGTAAGGCCGTCAAGCTTTACCTTTTCTGTCTTGTATGCGGTTGTGCCGTATTCAATACCAGAAATAGAATAAAATCCATCTTCGCCTTCTGTTGCAGTTGCACCGTTTGCTGTCCAAACGGGAGCTTCTGTGTTTTCTTCTGCAAGTACAACTGTCTGTCCGAACATCGGAAGGATCATTGTAAAGAGAAGTAAGAACGCTAAAATTCTTGTTTTCATATTTTCCTCCAAAATATAAATTTTTATTAATTAATATGGCAAGCCATAATTAATTCGATTTGTACATATTGAGATAGTAGATCTCTACCTCAACGTCGTAGTTGCCGGGGAGCTCCCAGCCGATATTTGTGCTGCCTATCAAAAGATTATCAGCACTTGCGCCCTTCATAGCGCCGTTCTGACGGGCGATCTTAAGCGCTTGATTGATGTACGGAAGAATGTCCACCTTAACGCTTACATCCTTGCCCACTACTGAAGTAGGAACGTTTACGGAGCCGGGCTGCACAAGCGCAACAGACTGAAGCGGGATCATATAAATGAACAATCCCGTGCTGTCTTCCTTACCACCGTCATAGGATGAGAAGCCCGCGGGTGTATCACCCATAGCGCGTGTATCGAACATTGAGAAGCCGAACCACATGGACTGACCGTAGCTAACGCTGTCGGGATCCATATCGGTAAGTGTAATAAACCACTGGAACTGTGCCGCATTAAGCTCGGTGTTAACAGGATAAAGCTCTCTGTCAACAAGGCTTTCGCACTGAGTTACCTTATAATTGACTTCCATATAAAGGTGCTCGCAATCACTTGTATCAGCATTTACACCCTGCTCGATAAGAATGTGGGGCCAGTTTTCAGTACTGTCGGTACGCTCGCGGATGTTTCCTTCTTCATCCTTAGTGTACTCTTCACTTCCCTTTATTCCAAGGGTTATCGCACCTGTTTTAGTTGAGTCAAATTGAAGAAATTTGCCGCCGTCGTTATAGGTGAAAACTGAGCCGTTTCTTTCAAAAACTCCTTCTGTAACCATATCCTTCGTACATCCCCACTGAGCCATACGCCAGATATTGTCACCCTCTGCCTTGTCACCGTCATAATCAAGATAACCTGCAAGATTACCGTTTGAGGAATTTGAGTGGAAAAGAGTTACCGCAAATCCCCTTGAAAAGTTAAGGTCATCAAGAAGCTCGATAACGCCATTTTCGTTTACCTTGGGTCTTTCAAGCAACTGACCCTCTGTCACCGTTTCCCATGTGGGATCGGTTCCTTTTGTATTCGTTGTAGTAGTTGTATCGGTTGTTGTTCCTACAATGTTGTCAATAATATCGCAACTGCTGAACATAATTACTCCTGTAGCTATTGTAAGTATCAAAGCAATTGCTCTGATTAAACTATTTTTCATATTCTACCACCCTCAATGACATATTCTCGATCTTAACACCGACCTTGGCAAGGTTTGAAACCTCCCAGCCGATGTTGAAACCGTTAACCGCCATGTCCTTCCACTCAGATTCTGAAAGAGCGCCCTTGCTCTTTGCAAGGTCAAACGCAGCCTTCATATATGCCTTGAGATCGAGTTCTACGTGATAGGTCGTTCCTACCTCTACTTTACCGCCGCTTTCGGGGAAAAGCTCCTCGCCCGTGGGTGCGTATATGAACTTTCCTGTAGAATCGGCTTTGCCGCCGTCATAAAGCTGTGTGCCGGGGAAAATTTCATAGCGATTGTCAAAAAGTGTTACGTTGAACCACATATAGTCGCCAAGCACACTTGCCTTATCGTGAATTGAGAATATCCACTGGAACTGTGAAGCGCCTATGGAATTGTCATACTCAATATTTTCGGTTATTGTGAAATCAAGCTCCATGATAAAGGACTCTACCTGGTCAAGGTAAACGACACCGGGGGTCTGCTGAATTATCATGTGTATCCAATCTTCTCCGTTTTGACGGATAACGGGCGTACCCGTTTCTTGATCAACATATTCTTTTGTGGCATCAATGTTAAGATTGATCTCACCGGTTTTAGTATTTACTGACATATACTTACTTCCGGATTCATTTGTGAGTGTAAAGTAGTCGCCGTCAACACCCATAATTCCGTATGCGGGAATGTCAAAAAGCTCATTGCCCAAGGACAAATCGTTTTTTGTTGAGTCATAGTTTGCTCTCGTTGCAGAAAGATCGCAATATTGACCAAGCGACCAAAAGGGTTCTTCGCTTCCATCCTCACCGTATGTCCACCAGGTATAACCCACCTGATGAGAGTTGAGATTGGAAATTTTAATTCCCTGCTCGAAATTTCTATCAAAGAGAAGCTCTCTCTCAACGAGCTTGGGTTCGTCTTCGGATTTAGTCGTAGACGATGGGAAAAGATTTTCACAACCCGACAATGTTGCGAGAAGCATTATAACAGCTAAAAATAAAGCTAATTTTTTCATTTTTTACCTCGCTGTATTTTTTGTTTTCGTTATGATTACATTTTAACCGCGCCGTCGGTAAGTCCCTTAATGAACTGCTTTGACGTGAAGAAGAACGCAATAAGAAGCGGAAGGGACGCAAGGCAATATCCTGCATAGATCACTGTGTCGGGTATCTTTGCCGCAGTTGATCCGAATACCGTGAATACACCTACGCCTATCGTGTAAAGGTCCTCTGCTCCGTAAAGAATGAGTCTTGCCCAAATTACGTCATTCCAAGCGCCGAGAAGTGTTGAAAGTCCAACTGTAAAGAGGATCGGCGTGCTTAACGGAATGGCTATTTTAAAATAGCTTCCGAGCTTACTCGCACCGTCTATCTCAGCAGCCTCGTAAATATCAGCAGGAATTCCGTCAAAGAAAGTTTTTATAAGGAAGATATTGACCGGCATGCCGCCTGCAATCGCAGGAAGTATTACACCCGCATACGTCTGCTTTAGGTTCAAAGTTGAATATACGAGAGAATACTGTGTAGCGAGAGTCAAAATTCCGGGAATCATCATAAATGCCAAGAACACCATAAAAAGTGTATCCTTGCCCTTGAATTTAAATCTTGAAAAGCCGTATGCCGCAAGGCTCGCAAAAAGCAGTACGCCAAAAACCTCAAGAAATGCTACCAAAAAGGTATTTAAAATATATTTTGAAATATATGGCCAGGCAGCCTTGAATGCGCCTGTTACAACCTGCGTCCCATTCGCACCGGGAAACGAGAGAGGATCCTTAAGAATGTCGGCAGGAGATTTGAAGCTATTAATAATTAATATGTAGAAAGGAAACAGCACCATTATCAGCAAGCCAATTATGATAATGTGGGACAGGACCTGTCCTGCACTCAGTTTCTTTCTTTTTTTATTTACGTTTATGTTTTTCATGGCTTACTCCTTAGACTTGACAAGCTTGTTGTTAATAACGGTTACTATCATTATAATAATAAACATAACAACACCCATCGCACAAGCGTAGCCGTATGCGCCTTCTTTAGAAGATCCGGTAATAAGTCTGTAAATATAGTAACCCGGAACCATAGTTCCTGATTGCATACTGTCTATTACCTCGCCCGGTCCACCGTTTGTAATAGCATATTGCATTGAATAATTTTGAAGTCCGCCTATAAAGCCCATTATCAAAAAGTATTTGAGCTGTCCGCTGATAAGAGGTAGGTCTATCTTAAATACCCTGCCCCAGAAGGACAAGCCGTCAAGCTGTGACGCCTCTATAAGACTCGGATCGATCCCGTTAAGTCCTGCAAGATAAATAAGGAACGACGTACCGCCCACCCAAGGGAATCCGTAAAGGAATATACTTAGAAATACTACTCCTGTATCCTTACTTGAGAACCATTCAAGCGGTTGACTGCCAAACCAGGAAAGTATCGTATTGGCAAGACCTGCGGATGAACCTGAAAAAATAAGCTTTTGCCAAAGAAGGAGCACGATAATTCCGGGGATCATCGCAGGAAGAACGAACAAAAATCTGTAAGCGGGCATCATTTTGGATCTGAGATTATACATAAGCTCAGCCAAAATGATGGATGCCGCATTACCAAGTATCATACCGACAACAGTGAGGATAACCGCATTGAGGAGTGATTTCCAAAACAGCTCATCGGTAAATACATTTTTGTAATTTTCAAACCAAATGAACTCAGCTTTTGAGCCACCGTCCCAGTTGGTGAATGAGTTTACAAATGCCATTACCGTAGGATACAGACAGAAGATGCACAGAAGAATGAACGCAGGCAATATAAACAGGAGCCCCTGATAACCTCTATGCTTGCGCCAAAAGCTCTTTAGCTTGGCTGTCCTTGATGTATCTTTGTTAGACATTGTTTATTTTCCGTCCTTATTAGAAGTTCCGTATGCGGGCCAAGACTGATTGTCCCACTTATTAGTTTTATAGAGTGTATTTACTGCGTTGATAAATGAGTTATTAAGAATAGAAAGCTTTTCTTCAATAGCAGACATTTCAAGTCCGATAGCGTCCTGTCTGAAAAGATAGAATGCATCATAGTAGTCCTTATTCATTGTACCGCCTGCAGTTGCACAAGCCCAAGATACTGTATTGGGGTTTGCAAGGTCGCTCTTGTATGTTGTTGCAAGAGATTTGAAGTATTCGTTTGTTGTATTTCCTGAAAGAGGAATTGCGAAACCAAGATCGTTAACCATCTTATCGTTGTTCTCATAGCAGCTGAGATACATAAGGATATCCACACAAGCGTCCACACAGTTGGTGTTGTTCGCTGCGCTATCCTTATTCATAGCTGAGTTTGTAATAGCCCAACCGGTCGCATAGCCGGATAAGCCTCTGCGAACGTATGAATCAACGTTGTAAGTTGTGTAATAAGGATTAGCCTCCTCGTCCTCGGGCTGCTGTGTGAGCACCGGATAAGGCATAACGCCTATTTCAAATGCACCGTCAACCGCATCAACAAGCTCACGGATGCTTCCGCCTACAACCTCAAGCATAGCAAGGTTTCCTACGAGGAACTGCTGCTCAGCATAGTAGGAGCTGTAGTTTGTGGGGTAATACTTTGTCATCTGCTTGATCAAGCGGAAGAGTTCAACATACTTTTCATCCTGGGGTGAGAAAAGTCTTTCGCCTGTAACGGGATCCTTCTGCATATACGCTCTTGCATATTCCTCAGCATCCACGCATCCGTCAACGGAGATAACATCCATAAATTCGAGTTCGCTTGCCCAAAGTGTTGACTCGAGATAGCTGTCGTACCAAGGATACATATGGAAATAGGGGCAAATGTAATTAGCGTCGTCGCCGGGATTGCCTTTGTTCACGGATTTAGCATAAGCATTGAGCTTATCCTGTGCTTCCATGAAATCCTTATAGGTTACGGGTACTTCAGTAATGCCTGCTGCCTCAAAGAGTGTCTTATTATAAATGATACCGATGGGGTTCTGCTCCATCTCTACCGTATACTTCATACCGTTGGGAGCCAATGTGCCTGCATAGGATTCGCTATTGTATATATCCTTCCACGCTACGCTTCCCGCTTCACCGGACTTAGAATACTTATTGGGAGTTTCCATAACGGAAGAAAGGTCGTAGAACCAACCCTTGCTCTGGTCCTCAGCAATGGTTGTTCCGAGATAGTAAAGGATCTCGGGAGCAGAGCCATTGGAAAGCATGGGAGCCATTGTTTCTCTATCCATATTGATAGAGTTATCAGCTACTACGAAATAATAACCGTACTTCTCCGCATTTGCTTCGTTCCAAGCATCAACAAGCGTTTCAAGCGTGTTATAGGGATAGGGATTGAGGAATTTGTCGTAATCCATAGAAGAAGTGGTATTGTACTGTGCGTTCTGACCGCCCGCATCAATAGTGAGCTTCACAAGATTGTCGTACTTATTGCCTTCATTACCATTGTGGCACGCAACCAAGCAAGAAGCAATCATAGAGATGCACACTGCAAGAAATGCAAATCTTGCGATCGTTTTGAAAGATTTTTTCATTGTAATTTCTCCTCTTGTTTATTTTGTTATAATTACATAACATTTGCTATTTAAGTATAACATTTGTCAAACACATTTTACCACTATTATTTTTTTAAGTCAACACATTTTTGTACATTGTATATAAACAAAAAGCAATTTTGTGAAAACCGACAATAAAACATCACAACTTTTAGCCATTGTGTAGACAATAATGTTTTATAACAATAACATAAATCAAATCTAAAAAAACCATTGTTTTCAAATGAATTCTTAAACCTGTGTTTTTCTTGTTTTTTCTTTCCTTCTTTTATCCAACCAATAGTGCTCTTTTTTATCACAGTCCAATGGGCAATTTCACAATAGGATTTTACTCTTTGATTTGCCAAATAAAACTTGACAAATTGAAAATAATGGTATATAATCCAAATATAAGCAATACATTATTAAGGTAGTCAAAATGCAAAGAGAAACATTTTTATATAAAAAAGCAACCGAATATTTGTCAAATCTTATCGTTGAGCATTATGGAGAGGACGATTATAAGCTGCCCACAAAGCCCTGACCCATGACTACAGCGGCTTCACCCAGCTGCAGCTTGGACTGGCGGACGGAATACA